>CAZOYS010000006.1:0-32216 GCA_964584155.1 uncultured Lachnospiraceae bacterium | reverse complement strand
CCAGGTAGGAAATGCCCAGAGTCTCCATGGCGTCCTTGATGTCCTCGTCCGTGACACCGAGCTCGTTCTTCAGAACGTCATTAACTCCGGTCTTGAAGTCGTCAAGGGCCTTGCTTACCTTTTCGAGGTCATCCTTGGAAAGGGACACCGTATTGTCATCTCCCGCAGTCTTATTTGCTGCAGTGGAAATTCCCTGAGGATTGGAGTTCTGGTTTTGAATGGCTGCATTCCGGCTCCGGGAGGAAATCGAGAAGACCTCGGCCCGGACCGTCCGGGAGGACGCCGTGACGGAGATATTGCCGTCACTGTTCTGCTTAGCGGAAATTTCCTGTACGGAGGTGGAAATCTTCGCTGTCATAACCATGGTGAAGTCGGACGCGTCTTCGTCGGCATTCTTATTCCGCAGGGGCTTATAGGAACCGCTGCCCTGGGAGAAGTCCATGGAAGGCGTATTAATCAGATTTGAAAGATTTGTAAGGTCTGTTCCGGTCATGGCAAAAGCCTTTCAGAAAACTCGTGTGTTTCTGCCATCCGTTGCAGAATGTGTGCCCCGCCGTCCGTTGCGGGAGATAGAGAAAGAGATTTCTTCCTTTCTCTGGAATTTTTATCGGACACTTCCTGAAAAGACTTTAGGCGGATTTATGAAAAATCCGCCCGAAGTTCTTGTTTTACATTATTCATAAGATCTAGTTCGGATTCATGATTTCCGTGATCTTCGCAGCTGTATCGGCGTTCATGGCCCCGAGAATAGCCCCCCGCTGGGAGGCGGACATGGCGTTTAAGATTTTCGCCACAAGGTCGAGATTGTCCGTCATCGTGTTGAAGATGGAAGCTGCCTGGGACGCCTTCATGGAGGAATAGGTCTTCGCGTAATCCTGAATCTTCGAATCGGCCTCGTCCTGCTGGACAACCTGGCGGTAGATGGCCTCGGCGTTGTCGGGCTCGATTTCCTCATAGTACTGGCGGTAGGCAGACGTGTCCGGAGCGTTGTCGGAGTAGACGATGTCCTCGTAGAACTGCTGCTTCTCCTGCTCGAACTGGGCCTCGTTCTGCTTGTAGGTCTGAAGTTCCGCCGCCTGGGCCTGGAGGTCGGCCAGGGTCGCCGCATCCGTCGCGGACTGGTCCTGGGCTGCTTTCAGCTGACCTTCGAGCTCCTTGATCCGGGCCACGGCTTCGTCCATGGTGGCGAACTGGTAGGCGGAGTCCTCCTGGGCGTACTCCTCCACCTCGGGAAGAATCTTGTTGAGATAGGGCACGTTCTTTAAAATCGGGTACATGACCGTGGAACCAAAGCCGCCCACGTCTGTCTTGATAAGGAGCGCGAAAATGGCCAGCCAGATGATGACGACAAGAATCGTGACCAGGGCAACGACGAAACCGCCGCCCTTCCGGTCATCGTCTTCGTCACCTTCCCCGTCCTTCTTGCCTTTCTTGTCCTTCTTATCCTTCTTGCCCTTGGTATCCGGCTTTTCGGCCTTTTCTTCCTTCGCGGGCTTTTTTGCTTCTTCGTCTGCCATAATACTTCTCCGGGCCTTCCGGCTGCGTGAATCAAACATAGCATTTCGGAAAATCCGAAATGGGTTAGACTTTTATCGGAAACGACTTTAGTCGTTTCCGTATACGCGCCGGACGCGTGCCGCGAAGCGGCTAATTTCCTTACGCGTCCGTGTGCATCCTTTATAGTAAACGGCAAATTCTTTTGACGTTTACTATAACTATTCATCTTCGGGCGGAATGGAGTGGGTGTAGCTTGTCAGCTGGTCAATCTCCTTGACCTCCTCGGCTTTCAGGTCTTCCTTGAACTGCTCGAAGGCCTTCTCCCGGAGCTTCTCGTGGGTCTTCCGGTCCTTCATGACTTCATCAAGCTTTGTCCGCTCTATGTCCAGGGCCTTCTCCGCCTTCCGCACATTCATCATCTGGTCCCGGATCAGGGACTTCATGGCGTCTATGGAGTTCTTGCAGCGGTGGATCCTGGCAAGATCAAGGGTTCCGTGCATGCAGTCCGATAACTGCTTCTCATAGCCGGCTCTTCTGACATACAGGGCCGTCAGTTTATCCTGCTCCGCCTTCAGGGCGTTTGCCGCCATCGTATAGGCAATCTTCTCCTGGTCCTCCATCTTCTGCTTGAGCTCCAGGATATTCTGCATGCGGTAGACAAATTTTGCCATGCTGTCACGTCACCGACCTTTGGGCACTATACACACAAATAGGACAAAAAGTCCGCCAGGCTACGACGCCGCCTGCTCTTTCTGGGCATCCTCGTCCGGGAACATGTCCTCGAGCTGATTGACCTCGTCCTCGAAGGAGAACTTGTCGTGGGTGGCCTGAAGGAGGAAGTCGTTCACCTGGTCGATCTTCGAGATGGCGAAGTCGATATTTTTGTTGCTGCCCTTCTTGTAGGCCCCGATATTGATGAGGTCCTCGGCTTCATTATAGGTCGCCATGACGTTCTTTAATTTTCCGGCAGCCTTCTTGTGCTTAGAGTCCGCGACAGCTGACATGACTCGGGAGATGGAGGCCAGGACGTCGACCGCCGGATAGTGGTTTTTCTGGGCCAGGGCCCGGTTCAGGACAATATGGCCGTCGAGAATCGACCGGGCCGTATCCGTGATGGGCTCGTTGAAGTCGTCTCCGTCGACCAGGACCGTATATAGACCGGTGATGGAGCCTTCCGCTGCGTTTCCGGCCCGTTCAAGAAGGCGGGGCAGTTCCGCATAGATGGAAGGCGGGTAACCTCTCGTCACGGGCGGTTCCCCGGAAGCAAGGCCGATTTCCCGCTGGGCCATGCAGAATCGGGTCAGAGAGTCCATCATGAGAAGGACATCTTTCCCCTGGTCCCGGAAATATTCGGCAATGGCCGTGGCCGTCAGGGCCGCTTTCTTTCGAATGAGGGCCGGCTTGTCGGACGTCGCAATGACAACGACGGACCGCTTCATGCCCTCAGGGCCTATATCGTGCTCGACGAACTCCCGCACCTCACGGCCCCGCTCGCCGATAAGGGCCATGACCGTGATGTCCGCCCTCGTATTCCTTGTGAACATGCCCATGAGGGTCGACTTGCCGACGCCGGAGCCCGCGAAGATGCCAATACGCTGGCCCTTGCCGACCGTGATGAGGCCGTCGACGGCCTTGACCCCGAGGGGCAGGGGCTCCGAAATGATGACCCGGCTCATGGGGTCCGGCGGATCTGCCTCGGCGGGATAGTATTCGTCAAATTCGATTTTTTCGTCCGTATCCGTGGGATTTCCGAGACCGTCGACCGTGTGGCCGAGAAGCTTCTCCCCGACCGGAATCATCAAGGGCTTCCCGGTATTTTCCACGATGCAGCCGATCTTGATTCCCTCGACAGCGTCATAGGGCATGAGGATGAGGCGCTTGTCCTTAAAGCCCACGACCTCGGCCATGACGATGGTGTTCTCATCCACATGGATTTTGCAGAGGTCTTTGAGTTTCGCGTTCGGCCCCAGAGACTCGATCGTAAGTCCCACGACCTTCATGACCTTGCCGAGATGGTTGAAGTGGGTGTCCTGCAGGACATTGTAATATTTCATTGTATCCAAGCAGGTCACCTCCTGTTCAGCGGAAATTCAAAGACGCACAGGAACACATTTACCTGAAAACCGATATGGTTCCCGAAATCCGAATGCGAATGACTATTGAACTAATGAATACTCAGTTCTCTGAGTTCCTTTGATAAAGACTTAAGTTCCGTATCAATGGAGCAGTCGTATATTCCCCCGTCCGTTTCTATGAGACAGGAGCCCTCGGAAAGGGTGGGGTCCATGATAACGTCGATTTCAGATTCCGCCCCGACTTTCTCCCGGAGGCTATCCAGTTCCCCGGAAACATCCTCGTACTGGGCCTGAGAGACATGAATCAGAAAGGAGCGGGAGTTCTCGATATTTAAGACCGCATTTTCTATCACATGAAGGAGGACGTCTTTCCTGTCAGAAAGCTCAATCTTGAAAAACTTCTCCATCACGTCCGTAATGGTTGCCACCAGGTCCTTTTCCATGGAAGAGGCCTTTTCCTGATAGTCATTCTCCAGGTCCTGAGCATGCCGCTCCAGCTCGGCCTGCCGGTCCGCAAATTCGGCCTGGGCCTGTTCCTGCCCTTCCTGGTAACCGGTCTGGCGGCCCGTCTCCTCAGCCTGGGCCCTGATGTCATCCGCCTGGGCATTGGCATCGTCTATGAGCGAATCCGCCTGGGCCTGGGCATCCTGAACGAGGCGCTCGGCTTCGGCACGGGCCTCGGCAAGAACCTCCTCCGGGTCCGGGGCAGCTTCCGCCGGCTCTTCCTCCGCCCCCTCTTCCCCCTCAGCCGGGGTGTCCTCATCGAGCATGGGGGTCCCGTCTTCAGACAGAGAAAAAAGAGGATTCCCTTGGGAGTCCTCCGGAATGATGATATTGCCGTCGTCGTCGCGGGGAAAGACGACATTTCCGTCGTCGTCCACGGTCAGAGAGTCCCGGTACTTGTCCAAAAGGCGCTGCCTCTCCTCTTTTTGTCGGCGGGCAGCCTTCTCGGCATACTGCTCGATGGCCGCCTGCAGGCGGTCGTTGGAGTCGATGACGGCGGAGTCGTCCGCGTCCTCCTGTACGTTGAAATACTTGATAATTCGCTCAGACAACCAGGTCGTCACCTCCGCCTCTGGAAATAACGATCTCGCCGGCATCCTCAAGTTTCCGGATGACACCGACTATCTTCTGCTGGGCTTCCTCGACGTCCTTCATACGGACGGGGCCCATGTACTCCATATCTTCCTTGATCATGGAAGCAAGACGCGATGAAAGGTTCTTGAAGATACAGTTCTGCACGTCTTCGTTCGCGGACTTGAGGGCGACCGCGATATCCTTGTTCTCGACCTCGCGGAGGACACGCTGGATGGCCCGGTCGTCGAGGAGCATGATATCCTCGAATACGAACATCTTCTTCCGGATCTCTTCTGCCAGCTCCGGCTCCTCGATTTCGAGGGACTCCATGATACGCTTCTCTGTGCCCCGGTCTACGGTGTTTAAGATATTGACGATGGCATCGACGCCGCCGGCAATCGTGTAGTCCTGGGAAACGACGGAGGAAAGCTTCCGCTCAAGCACTCTTTCGACTTCCTTGATGACTTCGGGAGAAGTCCGGTCCATCATGGCTATACGCTTTGCCACGTCGGCCTGCTTCTCCGGAGACAGGGCTCCGAGGATCTGGGAGGCCTGGGCGGCGGAAAGATAGGACAATACCATGGCGATGGTCTGGGGATGCTCGTCCTGGATGAAGTTGAGTACCTGGGAAGGCTCTGTTTTCCGGATGAATTCGAAAGGCCGTACCTGCAGGGATGCTGTAAGTCTTGTGATGACATCCTGGGCCTTCTCGGCGCCGAGAGACTTCTCGAGGAGGTCCTTGGCGTAGCCGATACCGCCTTCTGCAATGTACTGCTGGGCCAGGCAGACCTGATAGAACTCGTTGATGACCTCTTCCTTGACGTCGGGAGCCACGGACCGCGTATTCGCAATCTCCAGAGTCAGCTCCTCAATCTCGTCTTCCTTGAGGTGTTTGAATATTTCCGATGACTTCTCGGGTCCCAGGGCGATGAGTAGAATCGCCGCCTTCTGGACTCCGGTCATTTCGGATGTTTTCGAAGCTTCTGCCATATCCCGGCCTCAAATCCGTTTCCATACTAATGTAAAGCCCGTACAATCCTTCGCGCTTTACATTAGTCATGCAAAGCAAAAGGAATCAATCAGCCGCCCCAGTCCTCGTTCAGCCAGTTGCGAAGGAGGGAAGCCACGGCCTCGGGGTTCTCGTCCACGAACTTTTCGATGAGCTTCCGGGCCTCGGACTTTTCTGTATAACCGATATCCTCGAGTTCCTCCTGAGGCTGCTCCTCGAGAAGGGTCTCGACGGAAACCTCTTCTTCCTCCTCTTCTTCCTGCTTCGTCCGGAAGGTCCTGAATACTACGAAGAACAGGAGCAGGAGAATCAGCAGGGCCATGACGATTTCAAGGATGTCCGTGAGACTGATCTTCGCTTCCGAAGCCTCGAAGAAGGGCACATCATAGACGAGCATGGTGATATTTGCTGCGGGTATGCCGGTGGCGCTGGCCACGGTATTGATGACGTCCTGGTCGACCTGACCCTTCTGAATGGCTGAGTTCTGGGCCACGTACTGGTCCCAGGTCGTTCCGTCGAGCGTCCCGTCCGCCTTCAGGACGTCTTCCCGGTAGATGACGTAATTATAAGCGACAATACCGATGGAGGAGTTCTGCTTATCCACCTTGCCGGCTTCCCCGGTCGTCTTCGTGATGGTCTCGTCGGGAAGGCGCTTGTACTGGGTCTTAGAAGAGGACGAAGAAGAATTCGTCCCGTCCTGGATGACATAGGTGTTGTCGTCGTTGGCGTCCGTACCGGGCGTACCGCCGACCCCGTTCACGGTCTCCGTCGTTTCCTCAAGGCTGGAATCGATGTAGCCCTCGTCCCTGCCCTCATCTACGGAATAGTCGTATTTCAGGACTTCCGTCGAGTCGTAGTTCGCGTCAAGGGAGACACCGACCTTCAGATTGTCATAAACGGATGCGTTGTTTGTCCCGGCATTGGCCAGGATATTCCGCACCTTCTCGGCTTCCGCCGCCTCGGCTTGCTGGGTCACGGACCGGTTCTGGGCCGCAATCGCGTAAGAAGACGCCGCCTCGCCTCCGGAGAAGAGGGAGTTGCCGTTTGAGTCGATAATCGTGATATTCTGCGTATCATCGTTACCGAGGTTTATGGCCATGTAGTGGGCCAGGTTCGCGGCCTGGGCCTGGGACATCTCGGAATTAAGTGTAAGAATGGCTTCCCCGTAGGAGGGCAGCTGATTGGCAATCAGGGTCCCGTCGTCATCGGGAATATTGAGGTTGACCCGCGCGTCGTCGACATTTTCCAGGGACTTCAGGTCCTGGGCCATGCGGTCTTCGAGGTATACGAGATACTTCTTCTTCTTGTCCGCCTCCGTTGTCGAAAAGGAGCCGTCCACGACGTCATTGATGGTAAAGCCGCTTGTCGCGATATCCGCCCCGCCCAGGAGAACCCGGGCCTGGGACTGCTGGTCGGAATTAATATAGAAGGTCAGTCCGTCATCTGAAATCTTGTAATCGAGGGTCGTGTCGGACCCGTCGAGGGCCGACTTGATGGAGTTGGCCTCCTTCGTATCCTCCGCCGTCACGAGGTTCACATAGTGGACCTTGTTCATGGTCATGCCGAGGATGATGAGGGCGACGATGACGACGGCAATAGCGCTGATGATGCCGATTTTCTGCCGGGTGGAGAACTTGTTCCACCAGTCCCGTATCCGGTTTAAAATATTTTGTATGGCTTCCGGCATCGCTTGGCCTTCCTCCCTGAAATATATGTCTTATGACTAATGTAAAGCCCCGGGGCTTCCCTTCCCGGTCCTTTGCAGCTCACGTGGTGAACGGCTTCAGCCCGCCGCAGCACTCCGCATATTTACGCAGTTTAGATCTGCATGTTCATTATGGTGTTGTATCCTTGAAGGAATCTGTCCCTCACAGACACAGTGAACTGTAGCGCAATGGCTGCCTTCTGCTCGGCAATCATGAGATCGTGGGGGTTGTCCGACTGGCCGAGGGCGAATTTGATTTCCTCGTCCTGGGCCGTGTTCTGTGCCGCATTCGTCTCGTTCACCATCTGTATGGCCGAGTCGAGAATGGAGCCGAAGCCGTTGTCCGTCGTCTGCACCTTCTGAAAGGCCGTGTCGTCCACGACGGGCGTGATCTTGTAGGCGGAATTATAGGTAGAGAGATTCGTCAGGTTCGCCAGTGTATCCATAGCTCAATCCTTCAAAAAGTCTTCGTTCTGAAAATATAACTCATCGGCAGCCTGTACCGGAAAAATCAGGCAGTCGCGGGTTCAGGAAATACTCAGCCGTTTCCGATGGAGATGCCGGCCGTCGCCATGTCCTTCAATGCCCCGAAGGCCGTGACATTGGCCTGGTAGGATCTGGAGGAATCGATGAGGTTCGTCATCTCGGTCACGGTATTGACATTCGGATAGCGGACATAGCCGTTTTCGTCCGCATCCGGGTGGGACGGGTCATAGACCATGGTGAAGTCCGTCTCCGTGTCGTCGTAGACCCGGGAGACCTTGACCCCGTTCCCCTGGAACTTCGTCAGATAGTCATCGAGGGAGTCCTCAAACATGGGGTTGAGGCTCCGGGTCTCGAATGTGACGATCTTCCGCCGGTAGGGCTCGTTCGAGTCCTCCTTCCGGGTCGTGTTCACGTTTGCAATATTCTCGGCAATCGTGTCCATGCGGAAGCGCTGGGCGGTCATGCCGGAGGCTGCGATATCAAATGCCTGGAAAAGTCCCATAAACAATCACCTCACCTGTCAGGAAATGGAAGCCGCAGTCCGAAAGCGGGAAAACTCGCTGCTTGTGGCCGTGGACATGGCCTGGTACTTCAGCTGCTCGCTGGCCAGCTCCACGTTCTCCGAATCTATGTCGACATTGTTCTTGTCAATCCGGTAGGAGAAATTCTCGGCATCGGTGTAGATCTCGGACTCGAGCTCGTCCATGTCCGCATGGCGGATGGCCTGGTCCCGGGTCTTATAATTGATGTCTTCGATTTCCTCCTTGAGGATGTTTGAGAACGTGACGTCCTGCCGCTTGTAGCCCGGAGTGTCGACGTTTGCGATATTGTTCGCAATCGCGGTCTGCCGCTTCCAGGAGGCATCCAGGGTCCGGTCGAGTATGTTTACATAGGAGAATGCGTCGGATGTAAGCATAAATCCTTCCTTTCCGTGTACGAGGCGCTATTTCGCCTGCTTACACTCATCAGATATTATAAAGTATCCTGTCAAAAACTCAAGGGATTTTTACAAGGTATTGTATTTTTTGGAAGGCCGGGCCACAAGAAGTAGTTGTTTAATAAAAAAGGACCTGGAACGCTTTTCAGCGCCTAAGTCCTTTTATACCAGCCTTCCGTGCAATATTATTATGATAATGCTTTTCAGCCCCGCTCTTCCTCAAGCCTCTTCAGCTCCGGGAATACGGCGTCGTTTACGACCTTGATATAGGTTCCCTTCATGCCCGAGGACCGGGTCTCGATGACGCCGGCGGACTCGAACTTCCTAAGGGCGTTTACGATGACGGACCGTGTGATGCCCACCTGATCCGCAATCCGGGAAGCGACGAGTTTTCCTTCCTTCCCGTCCAGTTCCTTGAAGATGTGGATGATGGCATCCTGCTCGGAAACGGAAAGGGTGTGGAGGGCCGACTTCACGACCTGGCTCTTCCGGATTTCCTCGGACTTCTCCTCGTTTACGGACCGCAGCATCTCGAGGCCGACGACCGTGGTCCCGTACTCGGCCAGGATGATGTCGTCTATGTCATAGGCCTTTGAGCAGCGGTAGAGAAAGAGGGTTCCGAGCCGCTCGCCGGAAATGTCGATGGGGGTCACGATGGCATGAACGCTGCCCGCCTCGGACCCGGTGAAGCCCAGCGTCAGGAGGTCCACATTCTCCTTTGTGGAGAGGATGGAAAGAAGGCGCTCGTTTAAGTCCTTGTCTATGAAGTCGCCGACATTGCCCTCGATGAGTTCCGTCAGCTTCGTCTCCTCGTCGTTCGTGCTCTTGCCCAGGATCTTGCCCTTGCGGCTGATGACCAGGATATTGGAATCCAGGATGTCCGTGAAGACATCGCAGATATCGTTGAACACAAATTTCGACGAATTGTTGTTGTGAAGAAAACGCCCGATTTTCCGGGTCTTATCCAGTAACTGTACACTCATTGCTTACACCGCTTTCATTAATCATCGGAGTCTTCTTCCGCCTTTGCTTCGCTGTAGCCGCACGAAGCATCGGAGCAGACGATCCGGTTCCCCTTCTGTACCATATAACTCCCGCATTTCGGACACTTCTTTGCGACAGGCCTGTTCCAGCTCATGAAATCGCATGTGGGATAGTCTTCGCAGCCATAGAAGCGCCGGCCCTTCTTCGTCTTCCGCTCTACTATGTCCTTGCCGCATTTCGGGCAGGAGACGCCGATCTTGATGAGAAGGGGCTTTGTATTCCTGCACTCCGGGAAGCCGGGGCAGGCCAGGAATTTTCCGTGAGGACCGAATTTGATGACCATGTTGCGGCCGCACTTATCACATTTTATATCGGTCACTTCGTCCTCGATTTTTACTTTTTCAAGGCCTTCGTCTGCCTTCTTGACCTCGGCTTCAAAGTCAGGGTAGAAGTTCCTTATGATGGACTTCCAGTCGTTATCTCCCTCTTCTATGGAGTCCAGCATGGATTCGAGATTTGCCGTAAAGGAAAGATCCACGATTTCCGGGAAGGACTCCTTCATGATGGAGTTTACGACCTCGCCCAGCTCCGTCACAAAAAGGGACCGCTGCTCCTTCGTGATATAGTGCCGCTTCTGCAGGGTCGTGATCGTGGGCGAATAGGTAGAAGGCCGGCCGATGCCCAGTTCTTCCATGGAGTGGACGAGGGAAGCTTCCGTGAAATGGGCCGGAGGCTCCGTATAGTGCTGCTTCTCGTCGAAGCCCTGAAAATCTATTTTCGAAGATTCCTTAACAGAGAAAACGGCCTCATTATTTTCAGCCGTCTCTTCTTCGTCTTCCTTCTTCTTTGCCGCCCGGTAGACAAGTTCCCAGCCCTCGAAGGCCATGCGGGAACCGGAGGCGGAGAAGCTGTGCTCCCCGTTCTTCACTTTGACGGACATGGTGTCGTAGCGTGACGGCGCCATGCGGCTGGCCATGAAGCGGTTCCAGATGAGCTGGTAGAGGCGGTACTGGTCCCTTGACACCTGGTCCTTCACTTCGGAAGGAAGGAGGGAAGGGTCAGCGGGCCTTATGGCTTCGTGGGCATCCTGAATGTTCTTCCCGCCCTTTGCGGCAGCCGTCTTTTCGTTCAAGTACTCATCCCCGTAGTGCCCGGAGATGAAGGCGCCGGCTGCGGCCTTTGCCACATCGGAAACCCGGGTGGAATCCGTACGGAGGTAGGTGATGAGACCCACGGTCCCGCGGCCTTTGATCGGCACGCCTTCGTAGAGCTGCTGGGCCACCCGCATGGTCCGGCTGACGGAGAAGTTTAAAGACTTCACTGCGGACTGCTGCATGGTGGATGTCGTGAAGGGAAGGGGCGGATTCTTCGTCCGGCTGCCCTCTTTCACGGAGTCGATCGTGAAGGGCCTTCCCTTGCAGGAAGCCATTACCGCATCGGTCTCTGCCCTCGTCAGAAGGCCGTCCGGGTCTGCCCCCTTGCCCAGGTAGTTGAAGGAAATGGGCTTCTTCTTCCCGTCAAAAGAGAGATTCGCCGCCAGGGTATAATACTCTTTCGGAATGAAGGCGGAGATTTCCTCCTCCCGGTCACAGATCAATCGTAATGCCACGGACTGGACCCGGCCGGCGGAAAGGCCCCGCTTTACCTTGGCCCAGAGAACAGGGCTGATTTCATAGCCCACAATGCGGTCGAGGACCCGGCGGGCCTGCTGGGCGTCGACGAGATTCTCGTCTATGTCCCGGGGCTCCTTTAGGGAGTCCTTGACGGCTGTCTTCGTGATTTCATTGAATGTGATGCGCTTATATTTGCCTTCCGGCAGGTTCAGGGCCGTGATGAGGTGCCAGGAAATGGCCTCCCCCTCACGGTCGGGATCGGTTGCGAGATAGACGGTATCGGCGGCCTTGGCTTCCTTCCGCATATCTTTAAGGAGGTCGCCCTTGCCCCGGATCGTGATGTACTGGGGCTCGAAGTCGTTCTCTACGTCAACGCCCAGCTTTGATTTCGGCAGATCCCGGACATGGCCCTTCGAGGCGATGACCTCATAATTGGATCCCAGAAACTCCTTGATGGGCCGGACCTTGGTCGGGGACTCGACGATGACTAAGTTTTTCGCCTTCTTTGCCAAAGACTTCTTCGCTGTCGTCTTCTTCGCCGCGGTTTTCGAAGCTGCTCCAGTCTTCTTTGCCGCCGGCTTTTTTGCTGCTGTCTTCTTTACGGTGCTTTTCTTTGCCTCTAAGCTCTTTGCTGCCATTAGAAAAATAAAAACTCCTGAAAATCCTATGGGAGACGGTCCTTCAGCACTTCACGTATTCATTCTTGAAGACCTCTTTGAGGAGGCCCCTGTCACAGAGCTTCATGACGATGGACAGGAATGAAAGGGGCGAATAGTCTGTCTCCTTGCATGCTTCTTCCAAATTTTTCGGATAAAAATCGAAGATACTATACACCACACGTTCGTCCTTTTCAAGGGAGTTATCGACAGAATTTTCTGAATTGTGTTCGTCAGGAAGATTATTCTGCCGGGGCCAGACGTGGTCCGCGGACAGGCCCAGAAAGTCCGAAACGGCCTGTTCCTTCGAGAGAATAATATTGGCCCCTTCATAGATAAGCCTGTTCGTACCGGCGCTCATCGGGTCGGTAAGTCTTCCCGGCACGGCATAGACGTCCCTCCCCTGCTCGAGGGCAAAGTCCGCTGTGATGAGGGAGCCCGACCGCTCCCTGGCTTCGACGACGATAACCCGGGATGAAAGGCCGGAAATCAGGCGGTTTCTGGATGGGAAGTTCTGCCTCAGCGGGGCCTGGCCCGGAGGCAACTCCGAGATTACGGCCCCGCTTTTAATTATCTGATAATACATGTCCTCGTGCTTCTTCGGATAGATGACGTCGACCCCGCAGCCCAAAAGGGCATAGGTACACCCTCCGGCCTCGAGAGCCCCCGTGTGGGCGAAGCCGTCAATGCCGAGAGCCATTCCGGAGACGACCCCGAAGCCGTTCTTTGCCAGGGTCCCGGCCAGTTCCACCGCCATCTTCTTCCCATAGCCCGAGCACTCCCGGGAGCCTACCATGGCACAGAGGTCCTCGTCTGCTTTCGGCAGGGTCCCCTTATAGTAGAGAAGGTAAGGGGGATTATAGACCTCGGAAAGTTTCGCGGGATATTCCGTATCAAAGGACGTCACTATGGAAATCTCTTTGGAAAGGAGGCTTTCCCACTCCCTGTCAAGGTCACACGTCCTTCGGAAATGAAGGAGGCTCTCCCGCTCCCTGTCCTTCAGGCCGGGGACCTTCAGAATCTCCTCGTCGGAAGCCCGGTAAATGGCCTCCTCACTGCCGAAAAATTTCACGAGGTCTTTTTTTACCGCATTGGGAAGGCCGGGTACATTTCCGAGAAAATATTCGTATCTTTTCATTATTCTCCTCCGCATCATATGGCTTCCGGAAGGCCTTGGGCCGGCTCATACCGGCCCCTCCCAGAAGGACTTCTCTATGGTCCGGTAGCAGATGGCCTCGTAGAGGTGGTCCCTGCTTATATCTTCGCTTCCGGCCAGATCCGCAATGGTTCTTGCTGTCCTGAGGATCCGATGGTAGGCCCGGGTCGTGAGGCCCAGGCGGATGAAGCTGTCCTTCATGAAAGCCGTGTCCTTCGGCGACAAATGACAGTACTTCTGGATCAGGGTCTGGGGGATGCGGGAATTATAGGAAAAGGGCTCTTCCCTGTAGCGCGCGGCCTGGATTTCATGGGCTTTAACAACCCTCTCCCGTATATCGATAGACGGCTCCTCCGGGGTATCTGACGAAGACTCCTCAAAAGTCAGGGGCCGTACCTCCACGGAAAGATCGATGCGGTCAAGGAGAGGCCGGGACAGCTTCCTTATATAGGCGGAAATCTGCGATGACGTGCAGCGGCACTTCTTCCGGTCCGGGAAATAGCCGCAGGGACAGGGGTTCATGGCCGCCACCAGCATGAAGGAGGCAGGATAGGTAAGGCTTTCCCCGTCCCCTTCATAGGTCCGGATGAAGCCGTCCTCCAAAGGCTGCCGCAGGACCTGCAGGGTCTGGGGCGAAAACTCCGTCAGTTCGTCCAGGAAGAGGACACCCCCGTGGGCCAGGGACAATTCTCCCGGCCCCTTCTGCCCCGTCAGGGCATTCCGGGAAATCGTGTGGTGGGGAGCCCGGAAGGGGCGTTGAAACACGGCTCGCTCCCGCTCGCAGAAGCGGCCGGAAAGGGAGTAGATCTCGGAAATCGTAAGAAGCTCCTCTTCCGTCACCGGCGGCAGAATCGAGGGAATGGCCTTCGCCGCCAGGGTCTTTCCGCAGCCGGGCGGACCGACGAAGATCAGATTGTGCATGCCGGCCGCTGCCACCTCGCAGGCCCGCTTCAGCATGGCCTGACCCCTGATGTCGGAAAAGTCCACGGGATACATGACCTCCGGAATGTTAGAGACTTCTTCCCTGGAATAGACGTGGCTTACTTCTTCCGACGGGGCATTTTCTGCGGGTTCCTCCTCTCCGCTTTCGGATATCAGGTCACCTGTAACAAGAGCATCCGGCAGGACCCCGTCCCGGAGGAAGGCGATGGCCTCGGACAGGCTGCCAACCGGAATCAGACTTAAAGAAGGAGCCAGGCCCGCCTCGGCCAGGTCCACAGCCGGCACGAGGCATACCAGAGTGCCGCTTTCGTGGGCCGAGACCAGCCTTGGCAGCAGGCCGTCCACATGGCGGACGCTCCCGTCGAGGCCCAGTTCCCCGGCCGCAAAGACCGGCTCCTCCGGCGCCGGGACGGCCCCCTCCGCCATGAGAACCGCCAGGGCGATGGCCAGGTCGTAGGCCGTCCCGGCTTTCTTTTCCGAGGCCGGGGACAGGTTTACGGTGATGCGTTTGACGGGAAGGGAAAAGCCGGAATTGATGAGGGCCGAGCGGACCCTTTCCTTGGCCTCCTTGAGTTCTGCGGATACGAAGCCCACGAGCTCGAAGCCCGGAAGGCCGGATGAAATGTCGGTCTCCACCTTGAGGGGCAGGCAGTCCATGCCCCTTGGCAGGGCCGAATAGATGCAGGAATACATATACTCTCCTCTCTGAAAAATCAGCTTTTTCCTGCAGGCACACACGTGCGGTATTCACGGCGCAAAACCGGCAGAAAATAAGCCATCTCAAAACTTAGAGGAGACAGATGAGATCAGGGAATATGAAGGTCGGAAATGAAATCCGCACCCGGCCGGGGCGAACCCTGCGGCCTAAAAAGAAATGTTCGTGCTTTATATTAGTATAAAAAAATCCCCCACGCAAGCGAAATGTAAAGAAATTATTTCGCGTTGTGGAGGATTTCTCTTCGGATATAGGAGAAAGTGTATTCTTCCCCGTGCTCAGCCAGCATCGTGAGAAGTTCGGTCAGGAGGGCCGCCGTTTCCGGATGCATGAGGTAGTGGGCCTTGCCCTTTTCGTAGTATTCAAGAGGGCTTCTGTCCGTATACTTGTCCTTCTGGTAGGTCTTGCAGGCCGCGATCCGGTCCATGCACATCTCGACTACGTACCGGACAGGCATCTTCATGCCGCACATGCGGTGGTCTCCGTCAAGGGAGTAGTCGAGCCAGTACTCGAAATGGTGCTTGTTGCGGCCCTTGTGGTGGAGCCAGGCCGTCGAGACCCCCGTGGCCTCCCGCTCCGCATTGTTGGGACTCCGGTCCCCCTGGTAGTATTTCGCCCCGACGGAAAACTCCGTGGGCGAATACTTCGAGAGGTCGTGGGTCAGGCCCTGCCAGTAGAGGCCCACGGCAAAGCAGTATTTCCGCACGAGGTGCCGGTGGTGGGTGATGGTCTTGAAGTGTTCCCAGGCCTTAATCATGGACAGGCACAGCTTTCTGTGCAGGAGATTCCAGCCCTGCGTCTTCTCTCCTGTCCGTCTCCCTGCCCTCTGTCTTCTTCACAGGCTTATCCTTCGGTCCCTTCCCGATGAGTACCGTACAGGTCCCTCCGGGCACAATAGCCGCCTTCTGGTCGTGAAGCAGGGCACCGTCCGCATTCCAGTCGAAATCGGCCGTATTGTTGACGAGGTACCACTTCTTCCCCCCGGGCAGGGTGGGCAGGGCAAATGTCTCCTCCCCGTAGTAGAAATTATAAAGGAGCATGACATCCTCGTCCTCATCCTTTCGCCCGTAGGCGCCGCCGAAGAGAATGCCCAGGGCCTTCTTCTCGGCCCCTATGCCCATGATCCAGGGCTCCCTTCCGTGGTAGGAAAGGTCGGGAAGACCCACGTGCAGGTAGTCGGAGAAGCGGACCGGTTCGGCCTGGGAGAGGCAGGTATGGGACTTCCGGAAGGCGATGAGCTTACCGAGATAGTCCCTCATGTCCTTATTTACGGCCTTGCGGCCGAAGTCGGGCCAGCCGAGGGAATTGTCCTGACAGTAGGGATTATTGTTGCCGGACTGGGAGTTCAGGCTCCCGTCGCCGGAATTTACCATGGGAATGCCCTGGGAAACCATGACGGAAAGAAGGGCCGTCCGGACGGAAGTCAGCCTCAGACGGTTCGTGACCCTGTTCTTCGTCTCGCCCTCATATCCGTTGTTCGCCGAGACATTGTAATTGTTCCCGTCGCGATTGTTTTCCCCGTTCTTTTCGTTGTGCTTGTCCCCGTAAGAATAGGCGTCATATAGCGTCATGCCCGTGGAGTCGGCCGCATAGTTCACAAAGCCGTAGCCGCGGTTCTGCCGTCGCAGCATCTCGGAAAACTCGGCCGCGTTTCCGTCCATATGGTTCTGCAGGCGGCGGAGAGGATACTGGAAGCCGTCGTCCGTGACGAAGATGTGCTTGCCTCCCCGCGCCTTATTCAGAAGGTCGTAGGAGAAACCGTTATATAATATCTTCGTCCCGGAAAGGTAGGGATTCTCGACAATCCGCTCAGCGGGAAGCCCGGCCCCCAGAAGGTGAAAGCCGTCTATATGGTACTCCCGGACCCAGTAGACGAGGGCGTCTATGAGCTCGTCGTCCGGAATCTTCTTCTCAAAGGAAAATTCGAGAATAATTTCCATGCCAAGACCATGCGCCGTGTCAACAAGCTCCTTCATGTGAAGGTCGGGGTCCGCCCCGCCGAAATAGGAAGCCTTGGGGGCGAAATAGTACCCGGTCCCGTAGCCCCAGTAGTTCACGGCGTAAGGCTCTTCGTTGACCGTCACGGTCTCGCCGTCTGCATCCATCTCGAGATGGCTCCTGAAATAGAGGTCTTCGAACTCATAGACCGGCATGAGCTCGAGAGCGTTGAATCCGAAAGCGGCAAGGTCCGGAAGCTTCTCCATGAGTCCCCGGTAATTTCCGCGGGAATGAGCCTTCACGCCGGGTGCCTTCATGGAAAAGCCCCGGAGGTGGGCCTTGTAGAGAATCATGTCCTCGGGTGCCACATCGGGAGAGGCGTTCTTCCACGTGTATGAGGATAATGCAAATCCCCCCCGTACCGCGTAATTTTTCACATACCGCTCTTCGTCGGCCCACTTCTCCCGCCCGCAGATGACCCGGGCGTAGCGGTCGACTTCAATATGGCCGTCCCTCTCTATGAGGTAGGAAAGCTTTCTGAAATCGTATCCCGAAAGGGTGACGGACCAGACATGGCCCAGACGGCAGGAAGGAGGGAGCTCGATTCGTTCTCTCTCTTCTCCGGAAATCCTGTCATATAGAATAATGGCGGGAATCGTATCCGTTTCTACAGGAAATGTAAACGTGCAGCTGTCCTCATGAATCCGGGTCCCGAAGGTATAGAAATCGCCGGTTCGGATTGTCTTTTTCATTCACTGCACCCGCTTTCCTTACGTGTAAAACGCTAATCCACGTAAGTATAACATTTTTCATATGAAAAGTGTGGGAAAAATCGTTTTCGAGTGCTCTTCTCTTCTCCCGGTAATTGCGGGCGCCGTCCGCTTTTTTAAATTTGCCTTGAAAGAATGCCCCTCCCCGCTTATAATATGGCCCATGAGTGAAAATAAGAATTCAAAAAACGAACCCGCAAATCCTGCATCCTCCGACATCTTCCCCATCGACGAGCACGATACGGACGTCATGGTGACGCTGGATCTCGACGACGGAAGTACCATGGACTGCGAGATCCTGACCATCTTCGACATCGGAGAGCAGAATTATATCGTCCTCCTTCCCGTGGATGAAAACGACATACCTTATGACTACAATAATGTCGTCATCTACCGCTATTTCGAGGATGAGAACGGCTCCCCCTATCTCGACAATATCCAGACGGACGAGGAGTATAAGGCCGTGGAGAAACGCTTCTCCGAAATCCAGGACCAGCTGGAAAAGTCCTGAAAGTATCAACAGGCCCCTCCGGCCGCTTCGGAATAGCCTTTCATTTCATATAGAAACCGCGAAGGGGAAAGGGCATCCTTTCCTCTTTTTTTGATACAGGAAAATATGAGTTTTTCCTTGGCCCGGGTCATGGCAACATAGAAGGCCCGCCGCTCCTCTTCCACTTCTTCGGTAGAAACCGCTTTCTTCGAGGGCACGATGGTTTCATTTACGGACAAGAGGATGACTTCATTAAACTCCAGTCCCTTCGACCCGTGGTAGGTGTAGAGAAAGATATTGTTCTCCCCCGTCTCTTCCTTGGGCCCCTCCTCAGAGGCGGCCTCCTTCTTTTCCCTCATGTAGGAGAGTAACTGGTCCGCCCGCTTAAAGGCTCTGGCTTCTTCAAAAAGGTGATTAAGCTCCGCCTCCGCCACAGCTCCCTTGTCCGGGTGGTCGCGCTTTAAGGCGGCAAGCACCTGATCATACCCGCATGCCTTTTTGATATAGAGAAGGACAGCCCCGAGGGCCATATGGCGCATGGTCCCTATCTGACGGATGAAGGCCTCCACCCGGGCCTTTGCCGCCGGGTCGGAGTTAAAGTATTCTAACCACTTTTCAAAATCCACAGTCTCCTCGTCGAGCCCGTACCGCGGAATCCGCCGGTCGGGCAGGTTCATGACCCGGAGGACATCTGCCCGGCGCTGTCCTCCCGAGGCCAGGGCGAGCCAGGCCATAATGTCGTCCCAGAAGACGGGAAGGGCCGTCCCCTTCTTCTTCGTTCCCCCGTAGTAGGAAATCCCGGCTGCATCCAGCATTTCCATGAGAAGAGCCGCATCCGCCCGGTGGCGGGACAGGACGGCTATGGTCCGCTCACTCCCCTGAAACCTCTTCAGGTAGTTCAGGATGAAGTCTCCTTCCTCCTTCTCTCCCGCATGCATGCTGAGGGTAATCTCCCCGGGACGCCCTGTCTTTGAAACGGGCTGCTTTAAAAAGCGCTCCTTATTATTCTGAATGAGGACCCCTGAGGCCGTCACGATTTTCCCGTCGCAGCGGTAATTGTTCGAGAGGTATATGAGCTGACAGGCAGGGTAATCCTTGGGAAAGTTTAAAAGAAAGCCGGCGGAGGCGCCGCGGAAGCCGTAGATGGACTGGTCGTCATCGCCGACCAGGAAGAGATTGTCCGTATGACCTGAAAGCAGACGCATGCAGTCGTACTGCAGGGCGTTCATGTCCTGGGCCTCGTCCACGAGAAAGTATTTATAGCGCTCCTGCAGGGAGGATAGGAGCTCCGGGTCCGTCTCAAAGGCTTCTTTGGCCAGAGAGAGCATGTCGTCGAAATCAAGGCAGCGGTAGTCCCTCTTGCGCTTTGAATAGAGGGCGTAGAGGCTCCGGAACTCCTCTTCCTTCAGGCCGCAGCGGAGGCGCTTCAGGGACGCATTCCCGGCCGCGGACAGGTCCCCTGTCAGAAGGTCATAGGTCTCGGGATTTGCATCGGAAAGAAGCCTGAGCGAAGCCGCGCACTCCCGGATGAAGAGATTCTTGTTCTTTCCGTTCAGAAGCGTGAAGTCGGAAAAGACCGACCGGTCCCGCAGGATCTGATAGAAAATGCTGTGAAATGTGCCGAATGTGACGGGAGGTCTCTCATATGAACCCCCGTCCGCCATGAGCTTATAGAAGCGGTCCCTCATCTCCAGGGCCGAGGCCCTCGTAAACGTGATGACCATGAGACTTTCCGGGGCCACCCCGTGGACCGTAATCAGGGTGTGAATCCGGTTCACAAGGACCGTGGTCTTCCCGGAGCCCGGTCCTGCCAGCACGAGACAGGGCCCGTCCTTCACCTCTATGGCCCGCCGCTGGTTTTCGTCTGCCCGCATTTTTCCTCCTCCCTCATCAATGGCTCCCACATCGCTCGTGCTCGTGACAGCCTAGGACCCATAGAAAAACCCCATACACCCACGGAGAAAACTTTTCCGCGGATGTATGGGGTTTTTACCGAAACATAAATGTAAACTTATCTTAAATGCTGCTCTCCAGTTTGTCAATAGCCGCCCGGATTCTCTTCAGGGACTCTTCCTTGCCGAGGAGCTCGAGAAGCTCCGTGGCCCCGCCGGGGGTCGTGGGCTTGCCGGAAAGGGCTGTCCGGACAGGCCAGAAGACGAAGCCGTTCTTGTAGCCGTTCTCGGAAGCAAAGGTCCGGCAGCACTCGAACAGGGCATCGTTACTGTAGTCTTCCTGCTTTTCAAGGACAGGCAAAATTTCTTTTAAGAGTGTCAGTGAGGACTCGGGATCCGTCTTCATCTTCTTGTGGGTATAGAGGCTGATGTCATAGTCAGGCACTGCATCCACGAAGTCGAAGAGTTCCCGCACATCCGGGAAAATTTCGATTCTGGACTGGGACATGTCGGAAAGCTTCCGGAAGTCCACATCCCGCTTTACGGCTTCCTTCAGATAGGGAAGGACCATATCATAGTACCTGTCCGGATCGAGCTTCTTTATATATTCCCCGTTCATCCATTTGAGCTTTACCGTATCGAATACGGCCGGAGACTTCGAAATTCTCGTATAGTCAAAGGCCTTGATGAGTTCGGAAAGGTCCATGATCTCATTGTCCCCTTCCGGGCTCCAGCCGAGAAGGGCGACGAAGTTTACGACCGCTTCCGTCAGATACCCCTGCTCGATCAGGTCCTCGAATGAGGAGTGGCCGCTGCGCTTTGAAAGCTTCTGGTGGTCTTCGTTCGTGATCAGGGGGCAGTGAATGTATTTCGGCACTTCCCAGCCGAAGGCCTCGTAGAGGCGGTTATACTTCGGTGAGGAAGAAAGGTACTCGTTTCCGCGGACGACATGGGTGATGCCCATGAGGTGGTCGTCAACGACGTTGGCGAAATTGTAGGTGGGGAAACCGTCGGACTTGATGAGAATCATGTCGTCGAGCTCAGCATTGTCCACCGTGATATCCCCGTAGATTTCATCATGGAAGGTCGTGGTCCCGGTCCGGGGATTGTTCTGGCGGATGACATAGGGCATACCGGCGTCGAGATTTCTCTGCACCTCTTCCGGCGTCAGGGACAGGCAGTGCTTGTCGTAGATGGAAACTTCCTTGCCGTCGATCACCTGCTTCAAAGATTCCAGCCGCTCGGGCGTGCAGAAGCAGTAATAGGCCTCGCCTTTTTCAATGAGCTTCTTTGCATACTCGAGGTAGAGACCGGCCTCCTGCCGCTCGCTCTGTACGTAGGGGCCGAAGTCCCCGCCGATGTCCGGGCCCTCGTCCCAGGTGAGCCCCGTCTCCTTCAGGGTCCGATAGATTATGTCGACAGCCCCCTCGACGTAGCGCTCCTGGTCCGTGTCCTCAATGCGGAGAATGAAGTCCCCGCCGGCATGTCTCGTGATGAGGTAGGCATAGAGGGCGGTCCGGAGATTTCCCACATGCATTCTTCCTGTGGGGCTGGGAGCGAAACGGGTACGTACTTTTGCCATTATATGAATCCTTTCTGAGAATAATATAAACCACTATCAGTAGGCCGGAGCTCCATACTTCCGGCCCGGCCGCATGTCCCGGCGATTTTCCCGGAACAGCAACGAACGCTACTATAGCACTTTCATCGTTTGCGGACAATGAAAAATGTACTTATCTTCCGGTCAGGCCGCAGAGCTTGTCGACGGAGCGGATGATTTCCATGATCTCCGGCACATAGTAGTCGTGCTCCCGCATGAGGCGGTTGATCTCGTCCCGCTCGCTCTTAACGGAATCCGTGTCCTCTTTGATTTCGGCCGTGACCTTGTCCTTGCGGGCGAGAAGCTCCTGCTTCACGCTCTGAAGGTCGCTGTCCTTCACAAGGGCCGCCGGCTGGGACAGCCAGTTTTTCCGGTCAAAAAGCTTGAGGGGGGACAGGAGCCGGAGCAGCTTTCCTGAGAAGTACTCGAGGTCCTCGTTGTCCGCCATGTACTGCTCCTGCTCCCGGACAGCCGTGAGGTAGGCCTCCCACTTGTAGTTCAGCTCATAGGAGGAGCCGACCTCGAAGCGCTGCTTCTCGGACTCGAGGGCCCGGGTCACGGTCGCGTACTTGACGCGGACGGAGTTTAAAAGCCCCGTGATCTGGTTCATCTCCCGGATACGCTTCCGCCGCTCTTTCCTGAGATTTGACTGGCGGAGGAATATGAAGAGACCCGCTGCCCCTCCTGCCAGGAGATAAAAGAGCATGTAGGTCGTGATTGCCATGTCGGTCTGGGTTTTAAGGACCATCAGGACGAAAAAGACCGTGGCGAAGATAATGAGGGCTGCTATGGCAAAGCGGCCGAGATACTTCTCGCTCTGCCGGCTTTCGTCTATGTCGTAGCGGGCCTCCCCCCGCTCCCCCTCGAGCACGGCCATGTCCCGCTTCACCTTTTCCTGGTAGCTTTCATTATTCTGCATGCGGACGATTTCAGAGGGCATGGTGTCGTCGTACTGCTGCATGAGGGCGAAGACGGAATCCGTGACCTTCTTGTCCTTCTTCTGATAGGTGTCCCGGGACTTCGTGAGTTCCGTGACCTTCGAGGCCGTCTCCGCAATCTCTCTACGGTCCTTGGGCGGGAGGCCCTCTATCTTCTCCACATCCGAGATGTAGGAATTGATGACGGAAAGCTGCTTCTTCTCCCCTTCCACTTCCTTCGTGAGGGTGATGATCTGCTCGCAGGAATCCAGAATGTAGTGCTCGATTTTCCGGGGATCGTCCCAGTCGTCGATGGCATGGATTTCCCTGTAGACCTCTTCGAAGCGCTCGTCTAATTCTTCTTTTTTCCGGTTCTTACTCTTTCCGAACAAAAATCAAATCCTCGTAAATAATTTTCTATGGAAGCATGGTACCGATACTTTAAGGCCTCTTGCCTGCAGAATCAAATCCGGCAGACGGCCCTGTAGTCTTCCTCAAAGCCGCTTATGATATGGGAAAGTTCCCTCCGGTAGGCCTCCCGGTCCGAGTAGTCGCTGGAAAGCCGGTTGACATGGTTTGCGAACTCTTCCGTCTCCCGGCAGTGCAGAACATCCTGAACCCGCTCCCTCAGACGCTTCTTCTCCTCACTGGTGAGCAGATACCGGTCCGCTGCCGCAGAAAATGTCTCCTCATCCTCCATGAGAAGGAGGATGGCCAGGTAGGAATAGAGGGACTCCCGGTTCCGGTTTGCCTCATAGGCAAGGCGGAAGCAGTCCGCTGCCTGGGGGAGGAAAAAGAGCTTTGCGTAGCAGACGCCGAGATTGTGACGGATATCCCCGAGCAGGGTAACGGAAATATTTTCCTTATTTTTCAGGAGATTTTCATATTCATAGACACTGTCCACAATACGCCCGTTTTTCATGAGACGGTCGGCCCGCATCTTTTTACACTCAGCCTCGGACTTATTTTCAAAGGACTTGAGAACGGACAGGGTATCCCGGATTTCCTTCGTCGTGAGATACCCGTTCTCCGTCAGGATTTCAGACACAAAGGCCGTGAGAGGAGCATCGTCTGCAATAAGTCCCTTCAGGCGCTCCGAAAGCTCCGTAAGGCCCAGTTCCTTCCCCGTCCATTCCGCCAGGGAGAGGCTCATGAAGTCATGGGTAAGGAGCCAGACATTGTGGTAGATGTAGTAGGACAGTTCCTCGAGAGAATATATGTTTAGCGATAACTCGTCGATATAATATGGATTGGCGGCCACACCCGTGCGCGCCAGTATGAGTTCACCCATGGAAAACTCCTCTATGTAAGCGCTCTCCCGCGTATTTTTCTGTCATCTTTTTCTCCGCAACAGCTCATGAGGCCTTCACATTCGTGGTCCATGTCTTCTTCGTCTGGGGGGAGATTTCCCCGAAGCCTAAGTCCCTTACCGTGATCTTCACTTCTGTGTCGGATACCGGGGCCGCTTCAATCCGCAGTCTCGTCGTCCGGTTCTCCCTCTTCGGCATATCGGAAAGGGGGATGGAAAAGACCTCGGCCGTCCGCTCGTCCGGCTTCTGCAGCCAGCACTCAATCTCGGGGCTCCCGTCCAGAATGGCCTCGCACTCTCCCTTCGTCTCGTACCAGTTGTCCCCGGCCGTAAGGAGGGTGACGAACTTCATCTCGTTCCGGTCCAGGACCTTGAGGGAAATATTGACCTTGAGTTCATTGTCCCCTATGTAAACGAAGGGCCAGTCGATATCGGCCCGCTCGACAATGCCGGCATAGCAGGCCCCCTTGGAGTAGAGATTCTTTCCCATAAAGACCCGGGATGTCCTAAGCAGCCTCTGCAGGGAGATCTTCATCCAGTCCCCGTCGAATCCGCTTCCGATGAGAAAGACGGAAGAAATTGTGTGCTCATCGAAAACCTGCGCGAGAATCTCATCAAAGTCCCGGTCCCGGTTTTCCAGCAGTTCCCCGTCGCTGCCGCTCGTGAGATTCACGGTTTCCGGCGTCGTAGTCCTGTTTCTCGTCAGGAGGCAGTGCATGAGCCGACCCCCGTTGTAGTCGAAAAGAAGGACATCGCTGCGGTAAAGCTCCGGCTTCTGGGACAGGGCATAGTAATAGAAACTCTCGGAATAGTCGATTAAGAGGAGTTTCTCCGGCTCAATGGATATGCGGCGGCAGACGGAGACAAATGTCTCATGGACTTTTGCATCCACATGCTCCATGGCGATGACCAGTTTCGAAAGGGGCCTCTTCTGAAAACCTATGACCGGCAGGGTCAGGAGTTTCTTGATATAGACAGCCAGGAGGTCCCTGGCCTCGTATTCCTCGGAATCAAGAAAGAGTTTTTCATTGTTCCAGGCCTTCTCCAGAAAGCCTTCAGCCGCCACGGCCATGGAAAGCCGCACCTGGGACAGGGCGTCATTGCCGAAAAACCACTGGCCCAGCCCCTTCTTCTTGGCAAGAACCGTGGGAATCTGGAAGGTCTCCGAGCCCATGACGGTGCTGATGGTATCCGGCTCCTCCATGCCCTGTACGTAATAGCTGACAAAGGTATTCTCCCGCCCTAAGTCTATGCCGACGATTACGCCGTCATGTCTGTTTTCATCTTCCATAGGTTCCATATTATTCATGAATAATGTAAAGCAGCATTTTTCCTCTCCCGGCAATGCGTCGCCCGAAGTCAGCGCAGGGAGAACAGCTTCTCCACGGCATTCGTAAGGGCCGTATACTTCTTCATGTCTGAGATCGTCTGCCGGTCATCCGAGTAGATGAGACCGGACCGCATACGGTTGATGAGGCCGTAGCGGCTGCCCTCTCCGCCCGGGAACTCGTCCGTGCAGGAAATCTCCCCGGTTTTCAATACCTGCTCCGGCTCGTCCCGGAGGCAGATTTCATAGTCTGACTTGTCCCCGAAAAAGAGGACGAACTCACTGACATAGATACCCGGATACATCTCCACCATCTCAGCCCGGATCTTCTGACCGGCCCTGTTCTTCAGGAAGAGGTCAATCCGCTGCCCCTCCTCCCCTTCATAGGTGACGAAGTACTTGTCGTAGAGGTGGTAGCGGATTAGAAGGTCGTCCGGACACTCCCGGTAGAAGTCGAAGTAGAGGTTCTTCCGGATGGCCTCGGAAAGGAGGTCGGAAAGCAGGGTATGCTCCTCCTCCGAAAGAGAGTCCTTCCGGCAGAGACGGGCGAGGAGCCCCACAAGACAGCTCTCATTCAGCTTCTCCCCCCTCCGGTATAGTTCTGCCAGGTGGGTGAAGACAGACACCGGGATTCCATTCCCGTGCCTCATATAGCTATGGGCCCAGTAGGTGAACCAGGCCTCGGCAATCATGCGATTGGGATGGCCGGACAGGTAGTCCTCGAAGACATCCTCGCTGTCAGCCGAAAAATTTTCCGTATAGAGCATCTCGGTCACGGCCCGCTCGGAAAGGCCATCTGCCGACAGGGAGTAAGCCTTCATATGCTTCCATATATCCGCCATGACCTGCTCCGGACCCACATAGAATTTTCCCAGATAGCGGATGGTAGTCTCGTTGTCGAGATACTGGCTCATGAGATAAGCGGACAAAGACACAAGGAAATCATCGGCCCTGTCCGGCTCCTCTTCGATTTTCTCTGTCACGAGGGACAGAAGGGACCTGCCCGTAGCCTTGATGCCGTAGTAGTTTCTGAGCAGGCGGTAGGCAGCCTCCGAATTTTTTCCTATGACGAAGAGGTCAATGATAAAGGAGATGGTCCGTGAGTCCATGCCCGAGTAGTCCGACTCCCGGAGGAGATAGCGCTCAAAGACATCTTCCCGCATGGCGGTGCGTAAGTATCTGATGAATAGTGAAAAACGCCCGGCCTTGTAGCCGTACCTTATGTCCGGACTGTCGAGGAAGGCGGCAATTGTATCTGCCATGTCCTTCGGTATGTCCTCTTCCGATTTCACATAGTTCAGGTCGTAAATAAAGTAAGGAAGCAGGTCCCTGCTCTCTTTTTTCAAACGGGGCAGGCACCGGGTAAGGTCCATGAGATCGCGGACCAGAATGAAGCCCTTTTCGGAAATATAGAGTCCCCCGTCCATTTCGAGGAAAACCCGGTATGTCCGGCAGGAAACCGGAATATAGGCTGTATCCCGGATCACAGGCACGTATACAGGCTCATCGGCTGCATCCGTGACAATGACGGCCCTGCGGACGTTCTGGATGCTGCAGGAAATTTTCACCGGAACCAGGAAGGAGGCCATCATGCCGGCCACGTCGGCATCGATAATGCCCCGGTCCAGGACATCCTGGTAGATGACAGCCAGATTCTCATCGAGTCTCCTGTGCCGCATCATCTCAAGGGCAAAGGTCTCGACCGTCTTCTTCGTCTCTTCGTAGACAATCGGGTTTGCCGCCCTGTTTGTAATCATGGAGGCGTAGACAAAGGCCTTCCGATCGAAGCTGATGGTATTCGAGTAGCCGAAATAGCGGAGGACGTCCTCGGGCAGGGGCCTTGCATAGTCCTCGGGCAGGCTCATTACATAAGCTTCATAAAGCCCGGTCAGGGAAAGGCCGCTGCGGACGGCCAGGTCATACCAGGACAGGACATCCGGCCCGTAGACGGAATTCCGGAGAAGGTAGCGGAGGGCGGCGTCCAGAAGCTCCTGGGAAGGGCTGGTGGCATAGGCCTTTTTCACAATATAGAAGACCCGGGGGTCATAGGCCTTCTCCCGGCCCAGCAGCGTCGATAGCCGCATGGAGATGTTCCCGGTCAGGCGGCCTTTTCTGGCGGCCCAGGACAGGATACGGATCGTAAAGGCATCAAATTCCTTAATAAGCAGGGGGTCCTTCTTGATGACGGAAAGAGCTTCCACGTACAGGAAGGGGGAGGAAGAACCGGCCATGACGAACTGGCGGATATCCGTAAGTTCCTTGAGGCCGTTCGTGACGTACTCTTCCCGGAGAAAGAGGAGGAGCCAGAAGACCCGCTCGTCTCCCTGCCGGTCCCGGAAGATATTCTCGACTTCGGCTGTCAGCCGGTCCACATAGGTCTTCTCCGGCTCGATCATCGTGCAGAGATAGAGCAGGTAGGCCCACTCGAAGGACTTCCTGTCGACAATATCCGTCTTCAGGGACTCGACGAGGGGAAGGGCTTCGGCCTTTCTCCCGGTCACAATCAGGGCCTGGGTCCGCATCAGGGAAAGGAGCCGTCTCTCATTCGCATCGGAAACGGTCTCCATCGTATCGAGGACGGAAAGGCTCTTCTCACACCATTTCTCTGCCGTAAGGCGCCCGAAGCGGTAAGAAAGATAAGCTTCCGTCAGGGCCACAGAGCCCCGCAGGCGAACCCTGCGGCTGTCGTCCCGATCCGCTCTGCCCTCCTCCTTCCGGCAGAGGACCGTCAGACTCTTCACGTCATTCGTACCGGTGAATGTGATGCGGCAGTAGTTCTTTCCTGCGTGCATGCGTTCCGGGTGGATGAAGAAGTCGAAATGGCAGACGCTGCCGACGAAGAAGTCGTTGGAAAGGCTGGTATGTCCCACCGTGATGAAGAGACTGTCGCAGGAAACCTCTATGCGGCAATAGCCCCAGGCGGACTTCGTGATGTCTATAGATTCCCGCATGGCTTCTTCTCCCACCGTATAGGTAAGGGAAGTCTCCGAGATATCGAAATGGACCCGGTCTTTGAGCCCGGCTCCGGTCAGGAATTCCTCCAGATTTTCATACGTCCGGGGAAAAAGACGATAGCCCCGGTAGAGAAGCTCGAAGTCTTTTCCCGCGCGGACCGCAAAAGAAGCGAAGTCATCTGTATAGAAAAGAGCCATGGCATCGGCCGGCGCTTTTCTGTAAAGGGCAGCGAAATCCTCCGGTTTTTCTATGGCAATGCCGTCGACCATAAGGCTTTGAGGAACGTATGTAATCGAATAGGGGATATCGAAGGACTTTCCCTGGAGGATGACGTAGAAGTCCCCGGAAAGGACATCCCCGGCCCGGCAGCCGGCGTGAATGACCGAAAAGCGGACCGTGACGGAAGTTCCCTCAAAGGCCGGGTTTTCCACCTCCACATAGGGATTTGAGGAAAAGACCATGCCCCGGAGCAGGGCCCCGTCAGCTGAGGAAAACGAAAAGGCCCCGGAAAAAGGCTCCTTCTCGACGGCAGTAAGGTCCAGTGCTTCCGTCTCCAATTGTATGGACCCGGGGGCCGGATCAAACCGGTCTTCGGACATCCGCCAGATCTTCCGTCTCAAGGGAACTCAGGCTCCTTCAAAGGGTAACTTGTGCTATAATACTACGCAATGACTGCAGGCATAAAAACGGCTGTAATCAACAATTCATTATAGTCGATTTAAGGTGATTTTTACAAGAACGGGAGGCTATATTCGATGCCGGATATTACGGAACAGTTCCACGGATCTGACCTTGAAAAAATTGAGGCGGTATACCACATCAAAAAAGAGGAAATCACCTCGTTTTCCGCGAATGTGAATCCCCTGGGAATTTCCCCTCTTCTTCGGACGAAGCTCGCTGAGAATATCGACTGCATCACATCCTACCCCGACCGCAACTACACGGACCTGAAAAAGGCAATTGCCACTTATACGCTCTGCCGGCCTGATCACATACTGGTAGGCAACGGCACGACAGAACTCATTTCATTATTCATAGATATCGTATCCCCGAAGAAGGCGGTCATTCTGGGCCCCACCTATTCCGAATACGAGCGCTCCGTCTCCCTCTGCGGGGGAAAGACGTCCTACTACCCCCTGCAGGAGAGCGATGATTTCAGGCTCAATATCGACGCCTTCACATCCGCCCTCTCGTCCGACACGGACCTGCTGATTCTCTGCTCCCCCAATAATCCCACGGGAACGGCCATCAAAAGATCCGATATGCGCCGCATCCTCGATGTCTGCAAGGAGAAGTCCATCTATGTCATGGTGGATGAAACCTACATAGAGTTTGCGGACGATGCCGAAAAGCTGACAGCCATCCCCCTCACTGAATATTATAATAACATTTTCGTTCTACGTTCCACGAGCAAGTTCTTCGCCTGCCCGGGCCTGCGCTTAGGCTATGCCGTAACGGGAAATACGGACCTCTTCTCCGACGTGGGCCGGAAGAAGAACCCCTGGATGATCCACTCGCTCGCTGCGCTCGCGGGGCAGTACATGTTCCGCGATGAGGAGTATATTGAAAAGACGAGAAGCCTCATATCTTCGGAAAGAAAAAGACTCTTTGAAGCCTATTCGAAGAGCCCCCGCTTCAAGCCCTATAAGCCCGAAGGAAATTTCATGCTGATGAAGATATTAGACGAAAAAACGGACAGCCACGCCCTCTTTGAAAAAGCCATCAAAGAAAAGATGATGATCCGGGACTGCTCCAGCTTCCCCTTCCTCTCCGACCGCTTCATACGGATCTGCTTCATGAACCCTGCAGACAACGACCGCCTCTTTACCTGCCTGACCAGGTGATTATTGTCATACATTTATATTACAAAAGTCCCCGCGGAAAAAATCCGCGGGGATTCGTATTTCAGTAGAGAACGGCTCCGCCCTCAAAGTCGAAGTAGGAATTGAAGTCGAAGTAGACGACCTCGCCCGTGTCCTTGTCGCAGGTTCCGACGTGGCGGATGCCTGAGGCAATGCCCTTTTCAGGCTCTTCCTGCTGCAGGCGGAACATGAAGGTGTAGTTCTTCCCGCTCATCTGCAGGGTCTTGTCCAGCTTCACGCAGAAACGCTTCCAGCCGGTCATGGGGAAAGAGACGCCGCAGAGCCGGTCGCAGGCCTTTTCAAACCGGGCCTGAACGGAAATTTCATCTCCGGCAAAACGGGCATCCCTGGCCAGTATTTCATCCGGGGTGGAAATATTCCATTTGAAGCCCGACTTCCAGACATTGATGAGGCCCTCCCTCTTTTCCGTGAAAAGGGGCCGGCAGACGTAGTCTATGGAATCCGGTACGATGAAGCTGTGGACTCCGTCGTTTTCACCTTTGGCACAAAGAATGGTCCCACAGCAGTCCCGGATGATCTCGTCATCCGTATCGGCCCCCTCCCTGTAATTGAAGAGGATGAAGCCGTCGGCCGCCTTGACGTCCACCTGCCGGGCATCGAACTCCCCCCGGAGCTTTTCAATCGTAAGGTCCTTCGTCTCCGACAGACTGTTCAGATAGTCCTTCAGTACCCGTGCCATAATGCACTCCCCCTTTTCCCTCATTTTTGGAAACTGCATTTTCTTGAAAACAGTATACCATACGAAAGGAAAAATGGGCGTAAAAAAAGGCGTTCGGAAAAATCTCCAATACGCCTTTTCAGACCGCCCTGTAGCTGTACATGCGGTAATTTATATTTATTAACGATAGTGTCCGGCTCAGCGGTTCTCAAAATACTGCATGATGCCCTTGGCTGCCGCTTTTCCGGCTCCCATGGCCAGGATTACCGTGGCAGCTCCGGTCACGGCGTCGCCGCCGGCATAGACCCCTTCCCGGGTCGTCTTTCCGAATTCGTCCTCGGAGACGATGCAGCCCCGCTTGTTGGTCTCAAGGCCCTTCGTCGTCGAGGAAATCAGGGGATTCGGAGAGGTGCCGAGGGCCATGATGACGGTGTCGCACTCGATTTCATACTCGGAGCCGGGAACCTCAACAGGCCGTCTCCGCCCGGATTCATCGGGCTCGCCGAGTTCCATCTTGATAACACGGATTCCGCGTACATCCCCGTTTTCATCGGTCAGGATTTCCGTCGGGTTCTGCAGAAGATCGAAGATGATGCCCTCTTCCTCAGCATGATGAACTTCCTCAGCCCGGGCCGGAAGCTCGGCCATGGACCGGCGATATACGATATGGACCTCGGCGCCGAGACGGAGGGCCGTCCGGGCCGAATCCATGGCGACATTTCCTCCGCCGACCACGACGACTTTCTTCCCATGGTGGATGGGGGTGGGGCCGTCCTTATAGGCTTTCATGAGGTTATTTCTCGTCAGGTATTCGTTGGCGGAGAAGACCCCGTTGGCCTGCTCTCCCGGGATTCCCATGAAGCGGGGAAGGCCGGCGCCGGAACCTATGAAGACGGCTTCATATCCGTCCTTTTCCATCAGGTCATCAATGGTCACGGACTTTCCGACGACGACATCCGTATCGATGGTGACGCCGAGATTCTTAACGTTCTCGACTTCCTTCGCCACGACCTCGTCCTTGGGCAGACGGAATTCCGGAATGCCGTAGACAAGGACGCCGCCGGCCTTATGCAGAGCCTCAAAGATGGTGACCTCACAGCCTGCCTTTGCCAGGTCTCCGGCGCAGGTGAGTCCGGAAGGACCGGCTCCGATGACGGCTACCTTGTGGCCGTTCTTCTCCGATGTGTTCTTCGGGGTGATGCCGTTCTTTCTCGCCCAGTCGGCCACGAAGCGCTCCAGCTTGCCGATGGCGACAGCCTCACCTTTGATGCCCCGGACGCAGACGCCCTCGCACTGGGTTTCCTGGGGGCAGACCCGGCCGCAGACCGCGGGCAGAGCTGACGACTCAGAGATGATCTCATAGGCCTTCTCGAAGTTTTTATTCTTTACCTCCTGGATGAAGGCGGGAATATTGATGGAGACGGGGCAGCCGCCGACACAGCGGGGGTTCTTGCAGTTGAGGCAGCGGGAGGCTTCCTCTACGGCCTCGTCTTCTGTATAGCCCAGGCAGACCTCGTCGAAATTTTTTGCCCGGACGTGCGGATCCTGCTCGGCAATCGGTGTTCTTACATTTACGTCCATTACTTGTCACCTCCGCAGTTTCCGCAGCCCCCGTGGTGGGTGGC
>CAZOYS010000005.1:0-33491 GCA_964584155.1 uncultured Lachnospiraceae bacterium | reverse complement strand
GAAAAGTCTATACTGCCGGCGTTTTAGCTACAAGTCAGCCCGTGAACTGTAACATAAAATATTAAACGTTTATTAAATAACGTTCGGTTATATTGACTTGGGCGGGGAAGACGAATAAATTATTTGCGATAGGGGCAGGGTGATTTGTATACATTTTCATCCGGCCTTTTTCTATTGTAAGTACCTGTGACAGGTTCCGTGCAGCTCCGCTTTTTCGAACAGCTGTAGTGGGGGCGCCGGCAGCAGTTTCGGGAAGGAAATATTTCATGAAGCAGTTTTTCGGAAGAATTTTTTACGGGCGGAACGGAATCGACCACCTGGGCATCTTCACCTGGTGCCTGACGGCCGGCTTTTTCGTGGCAACTATGATCTCCCACAGCGTCATCGTGTATTTCATAGGCGTGGCTCTTTTGGCCTGGTCCGTATTCCGCATGCTCTCGACGAAGACGGATAGGAGATACCTCGAGAACCAGAAGTTCGACCAGTTCTTCTACCGGATCAGATATTTCTTCACGGATACGAAAGCCGCCATGGCTGACGCCGGACGCAGGAGAGAAGAGCGGAAGGCCCGGAGTCAGGCGGAACGAAATGCAAGGCAGGCCAGGGCGGCGCAGGAAAGAGAGAGACGCAAAGAGGAAGCTGAGCAGAGAAAAATATATGCCTACTATAAGTGTCCGTCCTGCGGGCAGAGACTGCGGGTGCCCAAAGGACGCGGGAAGATAGAAATCCGCTGCCCCAGGTGCAGCACGACGTTTGTGAAGAAGACGTGAATCACCCAGATCTGTGCATAGTAAAAATAAGAGCAGTTACTGGTCGCCCCTGAAAGGACGCAAGACGTCCTGTGGACGTCTGTTTTGCGCCGACCGGAGCGAAGCGGAGAAGATGTCGGCGAAGCCGACAGAGGGGTTGAAATTATAGATTATGTTCGGATATGTGAATATCAATCGAAACGGCCTGACGGAGGAAGAACTTCGGGACTACCGGGGCTACTACTGCGGGCTCTGCAATGAGCTGAAACGGATCGGGGGCAAGAAGGCCCAGTTCCTCCTGAATTTTGATATTACTTTTATGATCATTCTTCTGACCGGACTGTACGAACCGGAGGAGACCGCGGAATACTTCACGTGCCCGGTGCATCCGGCGAAGAAGCGCCTGAAGAAGACGGACGAGATTACGGAGTACGGGGCCTGGATGGATATCCTCCTGTCTTATCACTCCCTGATGGACGACTGGTTCGACGAGAAGAATAGGACGAAGAAGTCCTATGCCGACGGAATCCGCCCCCTCTATGAGCAGGCGGCGGAGAAGTATCCCAGGCAGGAGGAGGCCGTGAGGACCTTCATGGAGAGGACCCGGGCCGCGGAAGAGGCCGGGGAGGAGAATGTGGACGCAGTCAGTGCATTGACGGGGGACATGCTGTCCGAACTGTTTGTAATTTCCCCGGATGTGTGGGAAAATGACCTGCGGAATGTGGGCTATTATCTGGGCCGCTATATCTACCTGCTCGATGCCTTCTGCGACCTGGAGAAGGACCGGAGGAAGAAAAATTATAATCCGCTGCTGCTCGGGCACTTCCGCTCGGCGGGGGAGCTTACGAACTACACGAGGCAGAAGCTTACGAGCTATATTTCCCAGGCGGCCCGGTCCTTCGAGCGCATGCCCATTCTCCACAATGCGGAGATTATCCGGAATATTCTGTACAGCGGCGTGTGGACGAGGTTTGATGTGTCGGCCAACCGCTATGCGCATAAAAAGGAAAAGTGATGGATCCATATAAAGTGCTGGGGGTCCCGCGGGACGCCTCGGACGACGAAGTGAAGAAGGCCTACAGGAACTTAAGCCGCAAGTATCACCCGGACGCCAATATCAACAATCCCAACAAGGAACAGGCCGAGGAGATGTTCAAGAACGTCCAGGCTGCCTACGACCAGATCATGAAGGAGCGGCAGCAGGGGGCTTCCTTCGGCGGCTACGGGGGACGGACCTATGGCTCCTCCGGAAACGGAGGCTTCGGAACCGGCGGGGCGGACGTGCCCCCGGAAATGCAGGCAGCCGTGAACTACATCCGGTCCGGCCATCCCCAGGAAGCCATGACGGCCCTCCTGCAGATTGACGAGCGGGACCGGAACGGACTCTGGTACTTCCTTGCATCCGTATCCTCCCAGGGCATGGGAAATATGGTGAACGCGAAGAACTTCATAGACAGGGCCATTGCCCTCGAGCCCGGAAACCTCCAGTACCGCCAGTTCGCCCAGCGGCTGGCCTCCGTAGAGAATGGCGGCGGTTCCTGGTCCTCCTGGTACGACACTATGGGACAGGGCTACGGCAGCCGGCCATACGCCGGGGCTGACCGCAACTGGTGCCTTGACATGATTCTTCTCAATGTAGCATGTAATTGCTGCTGCATCTGATATTGTAATACAAAAATCCCCGCTTTCTGCTTCGCGTCATGCGGCGCGTCGCAGAAGGCGGGGATTTTCGCAAATGGCATCCTTTTTCAGGCGCCGGGGGCAGCAATCCCGACTTCCTGCATCGCCTGGGCGATCAGCTCCCGCTCGTCCATGTGGTACTTCTTGCCTTTGATTTCCTGGTAGTCCTCGTGGCCCTTGCCGGCGATGACGATACAGTCGCCCTTTTCGGCGTGTTCGAGGGCGTAGCGGATGGCCTCTTCCCGGTCGGCAATCATGACGTATTTGCCGTCCGTCTTCTTCATGCCGGTTTCGATGTCCGCCATGATGGCGTCCGGCTCCTCGAAACGGGGGTTGTCCGACGTGATGATCGTGAAGTCGGAGAGTTTTCCGGAGACCTCGCCCATCTCAAAGCGCCGCTCTTTCGACCGGTTGCCGCCGCAGCCGAAGAGGGTGACGAGGCGGCCGGGCTCGTAGTCCCGGAGGGTCGTAAGCAGGCTCTCCAAAGCCATGGCATTGTGGGCGTAGTCTATAAGAACCGTGTAGTCCTTCGAAACGGGATAGGCTTCGATGCGGCCTCTCACCTTTGCCTCCTTCAGGGCCTTCTTCACGTCCATGGCCACAACGTGGAAGTGGTGGCAGATGGCGATGGCGGCGAGGGAATTGTATACGGAAAACGTGCCGGGCATGCCGATTTCGACATTGAGGTCCACCTTTCCCATGACGCGGTAGGCGACGCCGAGTTTGCCGTCTTCGTTTACGAGTTTCACATTGAGGGCCCGGTAGTCTGCCTTTTCCGAGAAGCCGAACGTTTCGACTTCGCAGGTGTGGCCTTCGAGGATGTCCTTCGTGTGAGGATCGTCGGCGTTGAGGATGCCCTTCTTACATTTCTGAAAGAGGAGACTCTTGCAGTGGAGGTACTCCTCGAAAGAAGCGTGTTCGTTTTTCCCTATGTGGTCGGGAGAGATATTCGTAAAGATTCCGAGCTCGAAGGGAATGCCGTCGACGCGGTGGAGCATGAGGCCCTGGGAGGAAACCTCCATGACGCAGACCGTAATACCCGCTTCAACCATGCGGCTCATGTAGTCCTGAATCGTGTAGGATTCCGGCGTCGTATTGGCCGAGGGAATGTGTTCGTCTCCGATGATGGTTTCAATCGTTCCGATGAGGCCGACCTGGTAGCCCGCGTTTTCGAGGATGGACTTCACCATGTATGTCGTAGTCGTCTTGCCCTTCGTGCCGGTGATGCCGATACAGGAAAGTTTTTCAGCAGGGTGGCCGAACCAGGCGGCGGACAGAAGGGCCAGGGCCTCCCTGGTATCCTGCACCCGGATGACGGCCACATCGGAGCGAACGTCGACATTCTGTTCTACAACAATAGCGGCGGCCCCGACGTCCGCGACGGCCGAGGCGAAGGTGTGTCCGTCGAAATTCGCGCCCCGTACGCATACGAAAAGGCACCCTTCCGAGGCCTTCCGCGAGTCGAAGACGAGCCCTGAGATTTCGGTATTTTCAATGTCACCCTGGAGGAGGCGGTAGTCTATGCCCTCCAGGAGGTCGGATAGTTTTTTCATGAATAATATTCTCCCTGAAAAAAGTTCAAAACGTATGCTTTGCAGAATGTAAGCGCTTACCAGGCTCGGAAAATTCCGCCGAGGAGAAGGAGTTTACATTAATCATATCATACCATAAGCGGACAAATCGGTCTTTCTTTTTCGGGGGGACTGTACTAGAATAGCAAAGGGTTTTTACGACCCCTCCAAACCGTTCAATTCATTCTACATTTCAGATAGGAGGCAGTATGGAAAACCCGCGTCATCTCATGAGTCCCCTGGATTTTTCCGTTGAAGAAATCGATTCGCTGATGAGTCTTGCTTCGGATATCGAGCAGCATCCGGACAGGTATTCGCATGCCTGTGAGGGAAAGAAGCTTGCGACCCTTTTCTATGAGCCTTCGACCCGGACCCGGCTTTCCTTCGAGGCCGCCATGCTGAATCTCGGAGGCAAGGTCTTGGGCTTTCCTTCGGGCGATGTTTCCTCCGCCTCCAAGGGAGAGAGCGTGGCCGATACCATCCGCGTCATTTCCTGCTTTGCGGACATCGCCGCCATGCGGCACCCCAAGGAAGGTGCTCCTATGGTTGCAGCAAAGTTTTCGAAGATCCCGGTCATCAACGCCGGGGACGGCGGCCACCAGCACCCGACCCAGACCCTGCTCGACCTCTTTACAATCAAAAAGCTGCGCGGCAGTCTTTCCGATATGACGATCGGCTTCTGCGGGGACCTGAAGTTCGGCCGCACCGTCCATTCACTGATCAACGCCCTGGCCCGCTACACAGGAATCAGGGTTGTTCTCATTTCGCCTGATGAACTGCGCGTTCCCGACTATATCCGGGAGGACGTGCTGGAAAAGAATAATATTCCTTACGAAGAAGTCACGAAACTTGAGGATGTCATCGGAAAACTCGACATTCTCTATATGACAAGGGTACAGAGGGAGCGCTTCTTCAACGAGGAAGATTATCTGCGCATGAAGGATTTCTATATTCTCGACAATGCGAAGATGGCTCTGGCGAAGCCCGACATGTATGTCCTTCATCCCCTTCCCCGCGTGAACGAAATCGCGGTCGAGGTTGATTCCGACCCCCGCGCCAAGTACTTCGAGCAGGTGCAGAACGGAGTCTATATCCGCATGGCCCTGATTCTGACGCTGCTCAATATTCATGTCGAATGAATAATGTAAAACATAAAAAGACACATGCTTTCGTCTTTCCGCCCGGATTTCAGGGAAGGGAGAGGCGGGATTTACATTAGTCATGAAAAGGAGAATATGCGATGCTGAATATAAGCGGAATCCATGAGGGCTATGTCCTCGACCATATAAAGGCCGGAAAGAGCCTGCAGATCTATCATGACATGCATTTGGACGAGCTGCCGGAGAGTACGGTAGCCATCATAATGAATGCGGTTTCATCGAAGATGGGCCGGAAGGACATCATCAAGGTCGAGTGCCCCCTCGGCTCCATCGACCTCGACATCCTGGGCTACATAGACCACAACATCACTGTGAACGTCATCAAGGACGACAAGATTGTGGAGAAGCACGCCTTGACCCTCCCGAAGGAGATCAAGAACGTCATCCGCTGCAAGAACCCCCGCTGCATCACGAGCATAGAGCAGGGGCTGGACCAGATCTTTGTCCTCGCAGATCCCGTGAACGAGGTCTACCGCTGCAAGTATTGTGAAACCGCTTACACGGGCAACGATCAGAAGTGAAACAGTGCATGTATAGAATTTCCCCGCGGACAGGCAGGAAGAAATGCGGGGTCTCTTTTGCATTGCGCAGGATATAAACATTTTTTTACATGTACGCTGACGTAATCGTAGACATTTCCAGAAACGAACTCGACAGGACATTTCAATACAGGGTTCCGGAGGCCCTCGCACAAGCGGCGGTTCCCGGAGCCTCTGTTGTTGTGCCCTTCGGCAGAGAACGGACCCTGTCCGGCTTCATTGTAGGCCTTTCGGAGACGCCGAAGATTGACGAAGCAAAAATCCGGGACATCCTTTCCGTGCCGGAGGAGAAGGCGAGAGTCGAGGGAGAACTCATCGCCCTGGCGGCCTGGATGGCGGAGCACTACGGCTCGACGATGAATCAGGCCTTAAAGACCGTCCTTCCCATCAAGAAGAAAGAAGCTCCGAAGCAGAAGAAGACCATCGTCCTCTCCATGCCCCTGGAGCAGGCCCGGGCCGAGTACACGGACTTCGTCTCGAAGAAGCGGCACAGCGTCCCCAAGGAGAGACTCTTCTCAGCTATTCTCGAGAATAATGTAATTCCCTGGGATTTCGCGGTGCAGAAATTATCCATCCCGACGACAGCCATCCGGGACCTGGAGAAAAAGTGCATCATCCGGGTGGAGACGGCCCGGGACTACCGGAACCCGGTCCTTTCCGACGGGAAGCAGGCAAATGCTGCGGCGGACATTATTTTAAATGAAGAGCAGGAGAAGGCTTATTCTGCCTTTGCCGCCGACTATGACGCAGGACTTCGGAAGACCTACCTTCTCTATGGGGTCACGGGTTCCGGCAAGACGGAAGTCTATATCCGCATGATTGAGAAGGTGCTGGCGGAAGGCCGGCAGGCCATCGTCCTGATTCCGGAAATCGCCCTGACTTACCAGACCCTCATGCGCTTTTATTCCCGCTTCGGGGACAAGGTCTCCGTCATCCACTCAAGGCTCTCGGCCGGGGAGCGGTCCGACCAGTTCGAGCGGGCGGCCAAGGGGGAAATCTCCATAATGATCGGGCCCCGGTCGGCCCTCTTCACCCCCTTCCCGGACACGGGCATCATCATCATAGACGAGGAACAGGAAAGCGCTTACAAATCCGAACAGGTGCCCCGCTACCACGCCCGGGAGACGGCGGAAAAGCGGGCGGCCCTTGCGGGGGCCTCGCTGGTCCTCGGCTCGGCCACCCCGTCGCTCGAGGCCATGAAGAAGGCCCGGGAGGGAACTTACTCGCTCCTTACGATGAGGCACCGGGTCTCCGAGCGGCCGCTGGCGGATGCCCTCATCGTCGACATGCGGGACGAGCTGAAGAAGGGCAACCGGTCTGTGCTGTCGGGCCCGCTCGCAGCGGCCCTTACGGACCGGCTCGCCCGGAACCAGCAGTCCATGCTCTTCCTCAATCGCCGGGGCATGATGGGCTTCATAAGTTGCCGCTCCTGCGGCCATGTGCTAAAATGTCCCCACTGCGACGTTTCCCTGTCCCTGCACAGGGACGGGCGCCTGCACTGTCACTACTGCGGCTACGTGCAGGAAAATGTCAGGACCTGTCCCGAGTGCGGATCCAAGTATATCGGCTCCTTCAAGGCAGGGACAGAGAAGGTGGAGGAGTACCTGCATGAAAAGTACCCTTCCGCAAGGATTCTCCGCATGGACGCCGACACGACGAGGGGGAAGGAGGGGCATGAGGCCATCCTTTCCGCTTTTGCGAACAGAGAGGCCGATATCCTGCTCGGAACCCAGATGATTGTGAAGGGGCATGACTTTTCGGGCGTCACCCTGATGGGTATCCTGGCGGCCGACATGTCTTTAAATGCCTCGGACTTTAGATCGGGGGAGCGGACATTCGACCTACTCACCCAGGCGGCCGGAAGGGCGGGTCGGGGAAATACGCCCGGTCAGGTCATCATCCAGACCTACCAGCCGGAGAACTACGCGATAGCGGCTGCTGCGGCCCAGGACTACGAAGCCTTTTATAAAGAAGAGTCCGCCTTCCGCAGCCTCATGAAATATCCGCCGTTTTCCCACATGCTGCTCGTGCAGCTATTGGGGGCGGACAAAAAGAAACTGGCTGCCGGGGCGGAAGAACTCTACCGGCGCATGAAGGAGTCCGACCGGGATCTCTTCATCATGCAGCCCGTCGATGCCAGGATTGCCCGTCTGTCCGATGTCTGCCGCATGGCTATCTATGTGAAGGACGATGACTACGAGCGTCTCGTGGCGGTCAAAGATGCCATTACAAAGACCCTGCAGGAGGACCGCTCATTCGGGGCATACGGCATGACGGTATTTTTCGACTTCGACCCCATGGGGAGCTTCTGATGGGGTGGAAGAGCGGATTTTCGGCCTGGGAGACGTCTGATAGTCTGAACGGATTCCGGCCCGTGGAGACAGCAGTCGAAAAAAGTTCTACAAGAATATAAGGAAAATATCTTCCTTTCGATATTCATATTTGTTCCAGGAGGTTTAATTCATGGCACTCAGAGAAATCCGGGTGGAGGGCGACCCCATCCTGAATAAGGTATGCAAGCCGGTTGACAAGCTCACGGACCGGCAGAAAGTCCTGATTGAGGACATGCTCGACACTATGTACGAGGCGAACGGGGTCGGTCTGGCCGCACCCCAGGTCGGCGTCCTCCGCCGCATTGTCGTCATAGATGTCGGGGACGAGCACGGACCTTACATTCTCATCAATCCTGAAATTATTGAAAAAGACGGGGAGCAGACCGGCTCTGAAGGCTGCCTTTCCGTGCCCGGCAAGGCCGGTACCGTCACGCGGCCCAACCACGTCATCGTGAAGTGCCTCGATGAGAATATGGAAGAGCAGCAGTACGAGGGCGAGGGCCTCCTTGCCCGCGCCTTCTGCCACGAGCTCGACCACCTCGATGGCCACATGTACACGGAGCTTGTCGAAGGCGAGCTCGTGGACGTGAACTACGACGAGGAAGGTGAAGACGACGAAGATGAGGGGCCTGAGGAATAGAAATTGAATTCTGTCCCCCGTGTGTGCGGTGGTGTTGGGTGAGAAAAGCAGGAAATGCAACTTTGTCCCCCGTGCGGCGGCTGTTTGTTGGTAAAAAATGGCGGAATAGGGATTTTGTCCCCCGTCTGAGCAGCAGCGGTGGGCAGAGATAGAAGAAAGAGAAACTTTGTCCCCCCTGGGCAGGGTTATTATGGGTAAAAATAGAAAGAAAATAGATTCTGTCCCCCGTGCGGCGGACATTTACTGGAGTTTGATATATGAAAGTTTGTTTCATGGGGACGCCCGACTTCGCGGCCTCGGTTCTGAAGAGGGTCGCTGAGGAGCATGACATCGTCCTCGTCGTGACCCAGCCGGACCGGGTAAACGGCCGCGGCGGGCGCGTCACGGTTTCCGATGTGAAGGCCTGGGCCAGAGAGCACGATGTCCCTGTCTTTCAGCCGGAGAAGATCCGGAAACCGGAAGCCATAGAAGAATTGAAAAAATATGACTTCGATATCGCTGTCGTGGCGGCCTTCGGGCAGATTCTGCCCCCGGCCGTTCTTGATATGCCGCGCTTCGGCTGCGTCAATGTTCACGCCTCCCTGCTCCCGAAATATCGGGGGGCGGCCCCCATCCAGTGGGCTGTCATCAACGGGGACGAATACACGGGCATCACAACCATGCAGATGGGACCGGGCCTCGACGACGGGGACATCCTCCTGCAGGAAAAGGTGCCAATTGCCTCTGACGAGACCGGGGGCAGCCTCTTTGACAAGCTGGCCGTGACCGGAGGGGACCTTATCTTAAAGACCCTTGCGGGCATAGAAGCCGGCACCATCACGCCCATTAAGCAGGACGAAGAAAAAGCCACCCATGTCGGCATGATCAGAAAAGACATGGGAAATCTCGACTTTACGAAGAGCGCCGTCGAACTCGAGCGCCTGGTCCGGGGCCTCAACCCCTGGCCATCCGCCTACACCTTCCTGGACGGGAAGATGCTGAAAATCTGGAAGGCAAAAGTCTGCCCGGTTCTTTCTGCAGGCGAAGCGGATATTGCGGCAGGAAGGGACGCGGACAGGACAGCAGGGGAATCTGCCGCAAAGGCAGCAGGCGAATCCGGCCCTGCAAATGATATTGAAGATTTGGCTCCCGGAACCTGTGTACGTGAAGGAGACGCCCTCTACGTGGCGACAGGAGAGGGATTCTTAAGACTTCTTGACGTGCAGATGGAGGGGAAGAAGCGCATGGCCGTTTCCGACTTCCTCCGGGGGCACGATATCCGGACGGGGTTTGTTCTGGGGAAATAAGGAATGAAAAATCAGACATTTACCGTGAAGGACGGGCGGGAAGGGGCCGTCCTTATCCTTCTGTACGGTTTTGAGAAGGGCAGCGGCCTCCGGGAAATCGAGCGGGAGGTCCTGGCCGGGTCGAATCTCTCCCGGACTGCCGTGTCCTTCATGACGGAGCTCGTGCGGGGGACCATGGAGCGCCTCCTCACCATAGACTACTGCATCGGAAAGTTTTCAAAGACCGCCGTGCGGAAAATGAAGCCCCTGATCCGGTCGGACCTTCGGGTAGCGGTCTACCAGCTTCTCTATCTCACAAAGACGCCGGCCAGCGCCGTCGTAAATACGGCTGTCACAATCGCGGGCCAGCACGGCTTCACAGGACTCAAGGGCTTTGTGAACGGCCTCCTTCGGAACATTTCCCGCTGTCGGGATGAACTCCTGGAAGAGGTCTCTTCCACGAAGAATCCGGAGGTACGCTATTCCGTGCCTTCTTATGTCATCAGCCTCCTTACGGCCGATTACGGGAAAGAAAAGACGGAGAAAATCCTTGCGGCCTTCCAGGAGAAGAAGGCCCTGAGCGGCTTTGCCATAAGAAAGAATATGAGCCGGGAGGACCTGCTTTCTGCCCTTAAAAAAGAAGGCTACCCGGCGGCAGCCGATGAGGAGCTGCCTTCGGCCTTTTCCCTGACGGGCTCGGGGGCCGGGATCACGGAGACAGATGCCTTCAAAAAGGGAGCCTTTTATATCTGCGACCGGTCCTCAATGGCGGACGGGGAGGCCCTCATGAAGCTCCTTCCCTCCCTTCCTGAGAATAATGTAAAACTCCTCGACCTCTGCGCCTCCCCGGGCGGAAAGAGCGTTCAGGCGGCCGATATTCTTTCCGCCCGGGGGGATGTTGTCTCCCGCGACGTAAGCGAAAGAAAAGTGGAGCGGATCCGGGAGAACGCTTCCCGTACCGGCCTTTCGAATATCCATCCCGGGGTGTCCGATGCCACGGCCTTTGACCCCGCCTCGGAAGGAGCCTTTGACGTCGTTATCGCTGACGTCCCCTGCTCAGGCCTCGGAGTCATGGGCATGAAGCCGGATATCCGCTACCGGCAGGACGAAAAGTCCATGGCGGACATCGTCTCCCTGCAGAGGGACATTCTGAAGAACGCGGTCCGCTATGTGAAGAACGGCGGCTTCATGATCTATTCCACCTGCACGCTCCACAAAAAAGAGAATGAGGACAACCGTCACTTCGTGGAGAGCTCGGGCTTTACATTAGTATCGGAAGAAACCCGCTTCCCGGACGAAGGTCCCTGGGGCGGCTTCTATACGGCCGTGCTCCGGAAAAACTGAAAGCATGCCTGAGGCGCTGAAAATTCGGCTGGAAGAGCGAAGCTGCCGGCGGAATGACGACAATATTCCAATCACGTAAATGAATGAACGCACAGACATAAAATCCCTTGAATACAGCGCCCTGGAGGCCTTCGTCACGGAGGAGCTCGGGGAGAAGAAGTTCCGGACCGGGCAGATATTCTCCTGGCTCCATGAGAAGAAGGCCCGTTCCTTCGACGAGATGACGAATCTCTCGAAGGGGCTCAGAGAGAAGCTTTCCGAAAAGGCGGTTCTTACAGCGCTCTCAGTAGAGGAAGTGCAGACCTCGAAAATAGACGGGACAAAGAAGTACCTTTTCGCCCTGCCCGACGGGAACTTCATAGAGTCGGTCCTCATGTCCTATAAGGCCGGAACATCAGTCTGCGTTTCCACCCAGGTGGGCTGTGCCATGGGCTGCTCCTTCTGTGCCTCGACCATCGGGGGGAAGGTGCGGAGCCTTAATGCTTCCGAAATCCTCGACCAGATCTATGCGATAGAGCGGGACACGGGGGAGCGGGTCAGCCACTGCGTCCTTATGGGCATAGGGGAACCCCTTGATAATTATGACAATGTCCTCTCCTTCATCCATCTCATCACGGACGGGCGGGGGCAGAACATGAGCGAGCGCAATATCACCCTGTCCACGTCCGGCCTCGTACCGAAGATTTACAGTCTGGCCGATGAAGGGCTCGCAATTACGCTCGCCCTGTCCCTGCACGCGCCTACGCAGGAACAGAGGGAAGCCATCATGCCGGTGGCAAAGACCTATGAAATACATGACTGCATTGCGGCCTGCAATTATTATTTTGAAAAGACGGGCCGGAGGGTATCGTTTGAATATGCTTTAATTGACGGGGTGAATGACAGGGATTCCGATGCGGCGGCTCTTTCTGCCCTGCTCAGGGGCTTCCCTTGTCATGTGAATCTGATTCCCGTGAATCCCGTTGTCGAAACCGGCTACAAAAGGCCGCCCAGGGAGGCCTGCCTGGCCTTCCAAAAGAAACTTGAAAAGACCGGGATAAATGTTACTATTAGGAGAGAACTGGGCCGGGACATCGACGGTTCCTGCGGCCAGCTCAGACGCAAACATACTGGAAAGGATATTTTGGAATGAACTTTTTCGGCTTGACCGACAAGGGAAAGCTGCGCCGGCAGAATCAGGACTTCCTGTTCGCCTCTGACGTCCCGGTGGGGGGCCTCCCCAACCTCTTCGTCGTAGCGGACGGCATGGGGGGCCACAATGCCGGTGAGGTCGCCTCGGAATACGCCGTGGATGAGCTTCTGGAGAGGCTCCGGGCCACAGACGACCCCGAGCCCGTCCATGCCATTTCCGATGCGGTTTCCTACGCCAACGCGAAAGTCTACGAGAAGGCGGGAGAGGATATTGACAAGGCCGGCATGGGGACCACCATGGTGACCTGCGTCCTTTCAGGGAAGCACCTTTCCGTTTCCAATGTCGGCGACAGCCGGCTTTACTGTCTGGACAGGACTTCCATCCGCCAGATTACCAGAGACCATTCGGTTGTCGAGGAACTGATCCGGCGGGGGGCCCTTTCCGAAGAGGACGCCGAGTTCCATAAGGACCGGCACAAGATTACGAGAGCCGTCGGGGCCGAACCCGAGGTCCGGACCGACTTCTTCGACCTGGACTTTTCCGGCCGGGAGGATGAAGCCATACTCCTCTGTACGGACGGCCTTACGAATGAGGTTTCCGACTCGGAGCTTCAATCCATCATTGAGGGAGAGGGTTCCCTGAAAGAAAAAGTCACGAAGCTTATCGATACCGCAAACTCCCGGCGGGGAGCGGACAATATCACGGCACTGGTCATTTTCCCTTTTGCAGATTCAGACGAGGTGGAGCTATAAATGGACAATTCAAACAGCCTTGAAAGCGGCATCCGGCTCGCCGGAAGATACGAAATCATAGACCGGATCGGGGCCGGCGGCATGAGCGACGTCTATGTCGCGAAGGACCATTCCCTGGGCCGGCAGGTGGCCGTGAAAATCCTGAAGCCCGAGTTCGCCGAGGACAAGACCTTTGTCAGCAAGTTCCGGGCCGAAGCCCAGGCGGCGGCCGGACTCGAGCATCCCAATATCGTCAATATCTACGATGTGGGGACAGAAGGCAACCTCTACTTCATCGTCATGGAGTATGTCGAGGGCATTACCCTGAAGACCTACATATCAAAGAAGGGGCGCCTTTCCTACAACGAGGCCCTTTCCATCGCCATCCAGGTGGGCCGGGGCATTGAGGCCGCCCACAATAAGGGTATCATCCACAGGGACATAAAACCCCAGAACATCATCATTTCAAAAGAGGGCAATGTCAAGGTCATGGACTTCGGCATTGCGAGGGCGGCGTCAAGTAATACCATCAATGCCGACCTCATGGGCTCCGTCCATTACGCCTCGCCCGAGCAGGCCAGAAACGGCTTTGTCACATTTACATCCGATATCTATTCTCTCGGTATCGTCATGTACGAAATGGTCACTGGCCGGGTTCCCTATGACGGGGATACGGCGGTCGCCATCGCCATCAAGCACATCCAGGGGGAGATGACGCCGCCTTCTGCCTATGCTCCGGACCTGCCTGTCGCGGTGGAGCGCATTATTCAGAAGGCAACCATGAAGAGCCAGGACCGCCGCTACCAGACCATGTCCGACATGCTCGTGGACCTGAAGAAGGCCCTGGTCAATCCCAACGAAGATTTCGTTACGATTCCGGACGGTTCGGAAGCGAACCGGACCCGGGTTATTTCCGAAGACGAGCTCTCCCAGATTCAGGAGGAAGCAAACCACATCGATGCCCGGGACAGCCGCACATCCGCCAGACCGGCCCCTTCCCGCCCTGATGCCGATGAGGAAGCGGATGACGAGGACGAGGAAGATGAGGACGATGATGACGGACAGGTAAATCCCGGCATGGAGAAGGCCATGACCGTCATGGGCATTGCCGCTGCCGTCGTTATTGCCGCTATCGTCATCTATATCGTGGGCAGCGCTTTCGGCCTTTTCGGATTCAAGAGAAATCCTACAGAAACGCCGGCCGACACAACGACGGAGGAAGTCACTACGGATTCCGCCATTGAAGAGGACGCAAACGGAATTCCCGTACCCGACCTCCTCGGCATGACGCCCGAGGATGCAAAGAAGGCATTGAACGATGTGGGCCTCGGGTACGAAGAGGGCGAGGCCATGGCTTCTGACCGCTACGACGAGGGCCTTGTGGCCGAGCAGTCCACGAATTCCGGCGTCAAGGTCGAGAAGAATACGACGATTACGGTACGGCTGTCCTCAGGCAAGGGAGATATCGATATTCCTTCCGTGGTCGGCATGGATGAAAACGCCGCCATCAATACCCTGAAGGACAACGGCTTCCAATATAACCGGACCTATGCCTACAGCTCCGACGTGGCCCAGGGTCAGGTCATCAGCCAGGACCCCAAGGCCGGCGGCAAGGGGCAGAAGGACCAGACCATCTCCATCGTAGTCAGCCAGGGCCAGGAGGCTGTCAAGGTGCCTCCCGTCGAAGGCCTGAATCAGGCGGATGCGGAAGCAGCTCTTGCAGCTGTAGGTCTGACGGCTGCCGTAAAGACCGAATACTCCGACACCGTGGCTCTCGGTCAGGTCATCAAGCAGAATCCTTCGGCCGGCTCCTTCGTCGATGCAGGCTCCGCCGTATCCGTTACGGTCAGCATGGGGATGGAGACAGTGCTCTACACATATTCCGGCACCATCGAAGCCCAGAACGGGGAGGATACGACTTATGTTCTCATCGATCTGAACGGGTCTCCGGTTGACACCTGGCAGGTGACAGCCGCGGAAGGTACAAAGAATATCAGCGCCAACGGCATCTCCACGGAGACAGGTACGCTCGAATGGACGACAGCCAGCGGGACGACCGGCTCCATGTCCGTCAAGTTCGAGAAGCAGTGACGGGCATGCTGGGACGAATCATAAGGGAAGTCGCCGGCTTCTACTATGTCTATTCCGAGGAGACCGGGGAGACCGTCCAGTGCCGGGCCAAGGGCATTTTCCGAAAGAAAGGCCTGAGGCCTTCGGCGGGCGACCTTGTTGAATACTCGCTTACGAATACGGAGGACGTGGAGGGGAGCGTCGATGAAATCCTCCCCAGGAAAAACTGCCTGGGCCGGCCCCCTGTGGCCAATGTGGACCAGGTCCTCATCGTCTTCGCCGGGAAAAATCCAGCCCCGAACTTTCTCCTCTGTGACAAGTTCCTCATCATGCTGGACCGGAAAGAGATTCCGGCTGCCCTCTGCTTCAACAAGGCCGACATCACGGAAGAGGAGGCCATTACCTCCTATGCCGCCATCTATGAAAAAGCAGGCTATCCGGTTTTCGTGACCAGCGCGAAGAAGGGGGAGGGCATCGAGCCTCTCGGAGAATTCCTCTCCGGAAAGCTCACGGCTTTTGCGGGTCCCTCCGGTGTCGGCAAATCTTCGCTCATGAACTCGATATCCGGCTCCGATTCCGCTGAAACAGGCGAGGTCTCGAAGAAGACCGGACAGGGAAAGCAGACGACGAGAGAATCCTCTATCTATGTGGCAGGCCCTTCCACCTATATCATCGATACACCGGGCTTCGGCTCACTGGACCTTTCGGACATTGAAAAGGAGGACCTCTTTCTCTCTTTTCCGGAGATGGCCTCTCTGGCCGGGAAGTGCCGCTTTTCTTCATGTGCCCACCTGAAGGAACCGGGCTGTGCCGTGAAGGAAGCAGTCGAAGCCGGAAGCATTGCGCGCGAGCGCTACGAAAGCTACTGCAGCATCTATGAAGAGCTTGCGAGCCGGCGGAAATATTGAAAATTCAGTCTTCCGGGGCTGCCGGAAGCGAATGTCTTTTCCTGACCCAGGATTTGCGTTATACAGAAAGAAGATGCCATGAACTGCCTGTCGCCGTCGATACTGTCTGCCGATTTCTCCCGTCTGGGAGAGCAGATTGCAGAAATAGATGAGGCCGGAGCCCAATATGTGCACATAGACGTCATGGACGGCATGTTCGTGCCCAATATCTCCGTGGGCCTGCCGGTCGTGAAATGCATACGGGGCGTGACGGACCGGATTCTCGACGTCCATCTCATGATTGAAGATCCGGACCGCTACATCGAGGCCTTTGCCAAAGCCGGGGCCGACATCATCACGGTCCACGCCGAGGCGACGAAGCACCTTGACCGGACCGTGGAGCTCATCAAGGAGGCCGGCGCCATGGCTTCAGTTGCCCTGAATCCGGCGACCCCCCTGAACGTCCTGGACTATGTCCTGCCCCAGCTCGACATGGTTCTCATCATGACGGTCAATCCCGGCTACGGGGGACAGAAGCTCATTCCCTACACCGTGGACAAGGTCATGGATATGGCGGCCTACATCCGGAGGGAGGGCCTCTCGACGGATATAGAGGTCGACGGGGGCATCACGCTTTCAAATGTCGAGCGGGTCATGGATGCCGGGGCCAATATCATTGTGGCCGGCTCCGCCGTCTTCTCTCCGGAGAACGGGACCATCGCCGAGAATACAAAGGCTTTCCTCGATATCATAAATGCAGCAGAATGAAAAAGACGGCGTCCTCCGGCGCCGTCTCCTTATATCTCATGACTAATGTAATTCTTATCTTTTCCGGCGGGACGCTTGACGACGGCTTCGCCGGGACTGTTCTGAAACAGAATCCCGGGGCGAAGATCATCGCGGCAGACCGGGGACTCGAGGCCGTGGAACGCCTTCAGATCCGGCCGGACTTCATCATAGGCGACTTCGACTCCGCTTCGGGAGAGGCCGTGAAGAGTGCCTATGCCGTGGCGGAAAAATACGGGATAGAAATCCGGCGCCTGAATCCTATAAAAGACGACACGGATACGGAAGCGGCCGTGAAGGCGGCAGACGAACTCTATCCGGGCCCCGGCACCATATATATTCTTGGCGGGACCGGCACCCGGCTCGACCATGTCCTCGGAAATCTCTCCATTCTGGGCATGGGACATACGTACGGGAAAGATATTATTCTAGTGGACCCTCACAATCGGGCCCGGATGTACTTCCCCGGGACATATACCATGAAAAGGGAAGATTTTTTCGGTACTTATGTGTCCTTCTTCCCCATAGGTGAACCGGTGGCGGGGCTGACGCTCAGGGGGTTCAAGTATCCCCTTTCCGAAGCCGTCCTGCACGGGCTTTCGACCCTGGCCGTCAGCAATGAGGCCAAGGAAGAGGAGGAGACCGTTTCCTTTAAGAGCGGCCGCCTTCTCATGATCGAGTCAAAGGACTGAGGGAAGACTTTTTGGATTTTGACCGCAGGGAAGAGGAACGGGAAGCTATTTTCCGTTTATTTCGACGGCTTTTTCATTCAGAAAATCGGTGACGGCAGTGAGGCCTTCTTCGGAAAATTCGAAGAGGGTTTTTTTCATGAGACTTTTGTCCGTTGTATCGAAGGCGTAGGGGCCCAGCCAGGTTGTAAGCAGAAACACGGTCTTCATGGGAATTTCTTCGGCAGGAGCATCTCCTTCATGGACTTCCTCCTTCGGGGCTTCCACAGGTACGTAAGGCCCGAGCGGGGTCTCCTCAGGCACATCGGATTTCTCCAGCCGGTAGCGGAGGTTCCCTAGACTGCCCGTGAAGGGGGATTTCTTGTAGAAGCCCAGGGACAGGAGTTCTTTTTGCTGCAGCATAGCCGCACATCCTTTCAAACTTGAAGTATTCCGAGGTTTATATTATCATAATCAGGAATTTTTGATAGGCAGGAACATATGCACTATGAAGCGATTTTTTAAGAAGCCGGCCCTCCTTCTGCCGGTCCTTTTTCTTGTTCTTTCCCTGCTGCCTGCCGGAACCCCGGCGAAGGCAGCGGAGGCAGCCGAAGAGCCGGTCAGCGCCGCGGACTGGATGGGAGAGCTTCCTGACGGGGCAATGCTTTCCGAAGTCACGATACCCGGCACGAACAATTCCATGGCCCGCTATATTTTTCCCGGAGCGGCCCTGAAGTGTCAGGGAAAGTCCTTTCAGAAGCAGATGGAAGAGGGCTACCGCTTCTTCGATATCGGCCTCGGCATCGATGAAAAGAGGAAGGATACTGAAGATGACGACACGCTGATCTGCCGCTACCGGTCCGGTAAATGCCGAAAAGGCATGTCCTGGTTTTCCGGAGCCATTACATTTGAGGACACCCTGAAGCAGGCCTGTTCCTTTCTCGACGAGCATCCGACGGAGACCCTGATTTTCAGCATAGATGACGAGGACGGGGAAAAGCCGGAGGAATTCTCAAAACTCTTTTTCAATGCGGTGAATGCTTCTTCCGACTGCTGGTATCTCGACAATGCCATTCCGTCCCTCGGCCAGGCCAGGGGAAAGATTGTCCTCTGCAACCGGTTTTCTTCCGGGGCGGATGCAGCGGCCGGGGGGAAGGGACTTCACTTTTCCTGGGAGGCCCAGGACAGCCGCGAGGTCGTGGACCTGCCCTACACCCAGTCCGTCATCAGCGGGAACGAAAAGCTCTGGGTTCAGGACCGCTACCGCTACAATGTGGCCCAGAAGTGGGACGCGGTCACGGATATGCTGGAAAACTGCCAGGCAGATGAAGAGACGATATCCCTGAATTTTGTTTCGACCAGGGGCTCTTCATCCTTCGGCAGCCACCGATATTACTCCTACCGGCTGAACCAGAAAATGCAGAAGCGGGACCTGAATCCCGGGACCAGTTACGGCATCATCGTTGTGGACTACGGGACAGCAAAGCTTGCCCGGCATATTTTTGAAGTAAATCTCTGAGAAAGCGGTAACAGATATTTTGGAAAACGAAGAAAAAGAAGGGGCGCTCGAAAAGAACGCCGGATATTATATGATGGAATTCCTCGATGAGGACGACTTCGCCGACCGCGAGGAGACCCTGGAGCACATGGTCCTCTGCGACGACATAACGGACCTCATCATCGACAATATGGCCGCCGCCATCGACATTTCCATTGACGACGGGCCGATAGAAGACCGCTTCCGGGACCTTCAGAACTGTGTCCGGACCCGGGCCAAATACGAGACTTCCCGTCTCCGCGGGAAATGAGAATAATGTAAAGCGCGGGGAAGTCTTCTCCGGCACTTTTCGACGGATACCCGAAGCCGGGGATTATTGTTCTCAGAAATTCGCCGGCAGGCCGTCCTTTATGAGATTGGAATTGTGGTAGCCCTTGTCCCAGGTCACTTCCCGGCCGAACCAGGCCTCGGGAACGTAGGCTTTTGCGTCTTCCTCCGTTTCGAATTCCACCTCGGCCATGACAAGGGGGGCGAGGCGGCCGTGGAAGATGTCAAGCTCAATCGTTAAGTCCTTCTCCACCCCGTTTAAGGTCCGGCGGATGGGCTTTCTGTAGCGGGTCTTTGAAAGAGGTTCCGTATCGGCCTTCTTTAAGAGGTGGGCGTAGGAACTTTCATCGAGCGGGAGATTATATTCCTCCCGGGCCATGAGGCCGGAGGACTTATAGGTGAGGAAATACCGGTCTCCGTCTCTCCGGACCCGGACGACAGGGCTGTCGCAGAGATAGGCCTGCTCGATTTCCGTATGGGGCCAGGTCTCAATGTCGACCGGAGCCGCGCACAAAAATTTCAGTTCGATTTCCATGAATAAACCTCCTGTTCGGTGCAGCAATTGCCGCAGGGCTTTATAGCCTCGTGATTTCCGCCCTGTTTCCGCTCCCGCTCCGGTCGGATGGAAAGCAGACGTCCACTGGACGTCCGGCACTCACCAGGCTCCCGGATTTATATCAGTTATTTTCATTATTTTAGTATAGAAACAAAACGAAAGGAAGAAGCACATGAACAGAATCTGTGTATTTACGGCCGACGGGGTCGAGGAAGTCGAAGCCCTGACCGTTGTGGATCTTCTCCGGCGGCAGAAGTGCGACGTGGATATGATTTCCCTCGGGGATTCCCTGCAGGTGACGGGTTCCCACGGCATCGTCTTCATGGCGGACAAGAAGATGAGCGAGACGGACTTTGCCTCCTATGATACCCTGGTCATTCCCGGTGGCCTCAAGGGGACAAGCAACCTCAAGCAGGAGCCCAATGTTTTGGCGGAAATCAGAAACTTCCATGACAGCGGCCGCTTGGTTGCCGCCATCTGTGCCGGTCCCACTGTCCTCGCATCTGCCGGAATTCTGGCCGGAAAAAATGCCACCGTCTATCCCGGCATGGAAGACTCCCTGGGCGGGGCCAATCCCGTCACGGACCGGGAAGTCGTCACCGACGCCAATGTCATCACGTCCCGGGGCATGGGGACGGCCATAGCCTTCGGACTCGCCATCATAAGCTATATTTCGTCTGAAGAGGATGCAAAGTCCATGGCCGGAAAAATCGTCTTTCAGACCACATAAGTCGCGGGTGACAAAGGTTGACTTTTATGATATAATCTACGACTGTCGCTGTGGACTATTGCAAATGCTACGATTGGCATGAGCCGCGCAGCAGCGGCTGGTGCTTTCGGCGGGCACGACCTGCCACAGTTTTATATTATCAATTGTTGGAGGAAACAGTAGAATTATGAGCGTTACGGTTGAGAATCTGGAACACAATATGGCAAAGCTTACCATAGAAGTACCTGCGGAAGAGCTGGAAACTTCCATCCAGAGAGTTTATCAGAGACAGAAGAACCGCATCAGTGTTCCGGGATTCCGCAAGGGCAAGGTTCCCCGGCAGCTGGTCGAGAAGATGTACGGTCCTGAGATCTTCTATGAGGATGCAGGCAACGACCTGATTCAGCGGGAATATCCCAAGGCCTATGACGAGTCCGGCCTGGAAATCGTATCCCAGCCTACTGTCGACATCGTTCAGCTCGAGAAGGGCAAGCCCTTCATCTTCACGGCAGAAGTTGCTGTAAAGCCTGAAGTAGAGCTCGGCAAATACAAGGGCATCACGGTTACGAAGATTGACACGACCGTTTCTGACGAGGAAGTGGAAGAGGAGATCAAGAAGAACCTCGAGAAGAATGCCCGCACTGTGACCGTTGACCGGGCCGCAGAAAACGGCGATACCGTAGACATCGACTTCGACGGCTCCGTTGACGGCGTTCATTTCGACGGCGGCAAGGCAGAGCATCACAAGCTCGTTCTCGGAAGCCATTCCTTCATTGACAACTTCGAGGACCAGCTGGTCGGGAAGAAGGCCGGAGACGAAGTAGACGTCCATGTCACCTTCCCCGAGAACTATCAGGAGGCATCTCTTGCCGGCAAGGCAGCCCTCTTCGAGGTAAAGGTGAACGAGGTCCAGGCCAAGGAACTTCCCACTCTTGATGATGAGTATGTCACCGATACGACCGACTTCGAAAATGTCGATGCTTACAAGGCAGATGTCAAAGAACGTCTGACGAAGACCAAGGAAGACCAGGCAAAGCGGACCAAGGAAGACGAAGCCATCGAGAAGATCATCAAGGATTCGAAGATGGACATCCCCGACGCCATGGTTGACTTCCAGATGAACTCCATGATCAATGATTATGCACGTTCTCTGGCTCAGTCCGGCATTTCCTTCAATGACTATATGAAGTTCACGGGCGAGACCGTAGACTCCTTCAAGGAGCGCATCAAGCCCGATGCCCTTTCCCGTATCCAGTCTTCACTGGTCCTTGAGGCCATTGCCAAGGCGGAGGGCCTTGAGGGAACCGACGCCGACGTCGATGACAAGATCCGTGAAGTTGCTGAGCAGAACAAGATGGAATTCGACGACGTCGCAAAGACCGTCGACGATGACCAGCGGAAGTCCCTGAAAGAGCAGATTGCCATCGACAAGGCGGTCACCTTCATCATGGACAATGCCAAGGAGCGGGCCAAGGCAAAGCGGGCCGCAAAGAAGATGGACGACGCTGAGGGCGAAGCAGAAGAGACCGAGAAGAAGCCTGCAAAGAGGACCAAGAAGGCAGACAACGGCGCCCAGGTCTGAAAGAGTAATTTTCTGAAATTCCGGGGCAGCGCGGATTTATGATAGGTCCGCGGGGCCCCGGGGTTTTCTATTAGTCATAAGAAACAGAAGCAGAAAGGACAGTGAGCGCTTTGGCAACAATTCCCTACGTCATTGAACAGAACTCACGCGGAGAGCGGTCCTACGACATCTACTCCCGCCTTCTCAAAGACCGGATCATTTTCCTCGGTGAGGAAGTGAACGAGCAGACGGCTTCCCTGGTCGTAGCCCAGCTCCTTTTCCTCGAGTCCGAAGACCCGAACAAGGACATCCACCTCTACATCAACTCCCCCGGAGGAGAGGTCAATTCCGGCTTTGCCATCTACGACACCATGCAGTACGTAAAGCCTGATGTCTCGACTATCTGCGTCGGCCTTGCGGCATCCATGGGAGCCTTCCTCTTAGCTGGCGGGGCCAAGGGCAAGCGCTTCGCCCTTCCCAATTCCGAAATCATGATTCACCAGCCCTCCGGCGGAGCCAAGGGCCAGGCGACCGAGATTGAAATCGTTGCCGAGAATATCAAAAAGACCAAGCACCGCCTGAACGAGCTCCTTGCCCAGAACACGGGCCGGCCCATCGAGGACCTCGAGCGTGACACGGACCGGGACAATTACATGGATGCCCAGGAGGCTTTAGATTACGGCCTCATCGACCAGATTGTTTCCCGGCGCGAGGATACGGCAGACAAAAAGGAAAAGTAATATATGAAAAACGATGACCGTATACGCTGCTCATTCTGCGGCAAGCCCCAGTCCCAGGTCCGGAAGCTGATTGCCGGTCCCAACGGGGCCTATATCTGCGACGAATGCGTGGATATCTGTTCCGAGATCATCGATGAGGAGTTTGCGGATTCCTTCGCCGAGGAGGAAGGCCTGCCCGTCCGGCAGAATTCAAGGGACGACGCGCCCGACCCGGCCCGGAGCATCAATCTTTTAAAGCCCCAGGAGCTCAAGAACTTCCTCGACTCCTATGTCATCGGCCAGGAAGAGGCGAAGAAGGTCCTTTCCGTCGCGGTCTACAACCACTACAAGCGGATCAAGTCCAGAAAGAAGACGGACGTGGAGCTTTCGAAGTCGAATGTGCTCATGCTCGGCCCCACCGGTTCCGGCAAGACCCTGCTCGCACAGACGCTCGCACGGATCATCGGTGTGCCGTTTGCGATTGCGGATGCCACGACCCTGACCGAGGCCGGCTATGTGGGCGAGGATGTCGAGAACATCCTCCTGAAGCTCATTCAGGCCGCGGACTATGATGTGGCCAAGGCTGAGATCGGCATCATCTATATCGATGAGATCGACAAGATCACGAAGAAGTCCGAGAACGTCTCCATCACACGGGATGTGTCCGGTGAGGGCGTACAGCAGGCTTTACTCAAGATTCTCGAAGGGACAATGGCGTCCGTTCCTCCCCAGGGCGGCCGCAAGCATCCCCAGCAGGAGCTCATCCAGATCGACACGACGAATATTCTCTTCATCTGCGGCGGAGCCTTTGAAGGCCTGGACAAGATCATTGAGGCCCGCCTCGACCAGAAGCAGATCGGCTTCAACGCCGATGTGACAAGCCGCATAGAGGATGTGGACGAGAGCGCCTTCCTGAAGGAGGCTCTTCCCCAGGATTTCATCAAGTACGGCCTCATCCCCGAATTCATCGGCCGGGTGCCCATCAATGTGGCCCTCGACAAGCTGACGAAGGAAGATCTGATCCGCATTCTGACGGAGCCCAAGAACTCCCTTGTGAAGCAGTATTCGACCCTTTTCGATATGGACGGGGTCAAGCTTACCTTCGACGATGACGCCCTTTCCGCCGTTGCGGACAAGGCTCTGGAGCGGAAGACCGGGGCGAGAGGCCTCCGGGCCATCATGGAATCCACGATGATGGACTACATGTACCGCATCCCTTCCGACGACTCCATCAAGAGTCTCAATATCACGAGAGACATGGTGGAGAACAATACGCTTTTTGTCGACAAGAACGATGCCGACATAGCGGAAATCGAGGATCAGCTGGCGAAGAAAAAGGCCAGTGCCTGAAGGATTTATATATGAGGCAGGGGCTGCACGCAGCGCGTGCAGCCCCTGTTTTCTCTGACTGGAGAACTCTATGAAAATCACACAAGCGGAACTGGAAACCGTCTGCGGTCTGACCAGCACCCTTCCGAAGAACACCCTTCCCGAGGTCGCCTTCTGCGGCCGTTCGAACGTGGGCAAGTCGACTCTGATCAACACCCTTCTGGGGCGGAAAAATCTGGCGAGGACATCGTCCGAGCCGGGCAAGACCCAGACCATCAATTTTTACAAGATCAACGGGAAAATGTACTTAGTCGACCTGCCCGGCTACGGCTATGCCAGGGCATCGAAGGAAGTGACGGAGAAGTGGGGCAAGATGATTCAGCGCTATTTCGCGGAGTCCGATCGGCTCATGTATATCTTCCAGCTTGTCGACATGCGCCACGCCCCGACGAAGCAGGACATTGCCATGATGGACCTCATCCGCTACCTTGACTACCAGCCTGTCGTCATCGCGACGAAGGCGGACAAGCTGAAGCGGTCGGAGAGGCAGAAGGCGGAGTCCATGGTGAGAAAGACACTCGGCCTCAAGGGAGACGACATCCTGATTCCCTATTCGTCTGTCACGAAAGAGGGCAAAGATACCATCACCGATCTCATGGAGCAGGTCATGGAGCAGGGATAGGGGGGTCAGGTACCACTGTTGATAACTTCTGCCGCCCGCACCAACACTGGATGATAGGGGGTCAGACCCCTTCTTTGTCAGTACTGGTGCGGGCGGCAGCGATTTTGACGATGGGTTCCTGACCCTCTATCAGTAGAGGCACTCTTTCGTGCGGATGGCGTTCTTTGTCAGGATGCGCTCGTCGACTTCCTGGCCGGAGAGGACCTCTGAAGCGACGCGGATGGCCACCCGGCCCTGCTTCTCGGCGTCTTCGACGACGGTCATGTCTATGACGCCCTTCTTCATGAAGTCGAGGGTGGAAGGGACCTCCGCCATGGTGATGACGTGGAATTTCATGCGGGTCGTGAGCTGGAAGAGGGCCTTGCAGCCGCCGTAGACGCCGCCGGCCGTGAAGAAGAGGCCGCGGATCATGGGAAAGTCCGCAATCATTTTCTGCACGTCTTCGTAACAGCGGTAGTCATCGTCTTCGGAGGCGACGATGGCGTCAACCGTGATTTTCGGGAAATTCAGGGCAAGGTATTCTTTGAAGCCCCGCATACGTTCGTTGTGGGCAAAGACGTGGGGGTCCCCCGTCACGATACCGACTTCGAGGGACTTGTCGGGGGGAGCCATGCGGCCCATGAGACCGGCGGCTATGGTACCGGATTTATAGGAATCAGCGCCGACATAGGCTTTGCGTTTGGAATCCGGAATGTCGGAGTGGACAGTGACGACGGGAATGCCCTTTTTGTCGAGCTCGGCGATTTTTTTCACGATGGCCGGGTCGTTCGAGGCGGTCAGAAGCAGGAGCTCGATCTTTTCAGCCTTTACGATGTCATCTACGGCATCAAGCTGGCTTTTGACACTGAAATCACAGGCCCGGTAGGCGAGTGAGACGCCCAGCCTTTCGGCCTCGTCCTCCATGCCGTCTTTCATTTCTCCGAAAAAAGGATGGTCGAGATCAAATGAGACTGCGCCGATTTTTCTTGTTTTGGCTGTCGCTGCCATATGGACCTCCTGAGAAAACAGATTGTTTTCCTAATAATAGCCCAATTTGGCATACAATTCAATTCCGGTAATTATGTTTGATGACGGGTTCACGTCCGAGACCGGCAACGAAGGAGAAAATCGTGTCCTTCATGGATTCGGCGGCGGGGGATGGCATGCGGCCGGTGTTCGTGATGATGCCCAGGGTCCGGTACTGTTCCGGGAAGAGGGGGAAGAAGTCGACCTTCGCGTTCACCGACTCCGTCTGCAGGGCGGGGATGATGGAAACGCCTTCGCCGCACTCGACCATGGCCATCAGGGACTGGTCGTCGATGATGCGGCAGTTGGCCCGGACCGTGAGGCCGAAGGAGTGGAGGACGCGGAGAATGTCCTCGTCGCTGCCGTCCGACTGGATGACGAAGGGGCGGTCTTTGAGGTCCTCGGGGGAAATCGTCTCGGTGCCGACCGGCATGTAGCCCTTGGGAACGGCCACCACCAGGGGGTCCCGGTAGAGGGGCGTGAAGGGAAGGCCGTCGTTTCCGGCTTCCGAGATAATGCCGATGTCGATGGTGCCGTTCCGTTCCCAGTTGATGACGTCCGTGTAGGAGCCCTGGTAAATTTCGGTCGTGATGTGGGGGTAGTTCTTGCGGAAGGTCTTCAGAATCTTCGGAATCCAGGCCGTGCAGACGGTGTTTACCGTGCCGAGCTTGACCGAGCCGGCCTCGAGGCCCTTGATCTTCTCAATCCGCTGGTTGAGATTTTCCTCGACCGAAAGGAGCTCCTTGATGTAGGGGGCGATTTCCTTGCCGGACGGGGTCAGGCGGACGCCGCCGTGCAGCCTTATGAATAATGGAAAGCCCACCTCGTCCTCCATCGAAGCGATGGAGTGGGAGACCGCAGAAGGGGTCAGGTGGAGGGTGTCGGCCGCCTTTGCGAAGGAACCGCAGTCGAGGACGGTCCGGAAGATTTCATAGGTCAGAAGTGTCATGAGAAAATCCTATTCATAATGAATAAACATTCATGGTACGAATGAAAAAGATGAACTTTACTTCACCGATGAATTTTATTACTATAATGGCACAGAGTCAATAAGTAATCTTTTTTCTTTCCGGCAGCCAGCAATGGCTGCCTTCCTTTGTATATGGGGACATTTCACAGGGCCTTTCTGCAGGCTCGCGCGACGCAAAATCCCCCTTTTCTATGCTATAATTCTTTCATTATGACGACGAAAGAAATCTCCCTTTGCAAAAGTTTTCACTGTCTGGGTCCGGCCTGTCCCCGAAACTGCTGCAGGGGCTGGCATATTCCGGTGGACGACGCCACAGTAGACCGCTATAAGTCCCTTCCAGGGACAGAAGGCCGGTCGGTCCGCAGCTTTCTTACCAGGAGGAGGGGCCTTATCGTCTTCCGGCGGATTTTCGGAACCTGCCCTTTCTTAAATTCCGACCGCCTCTGCCAGTTCCAGGCCAACGGGGCTCCGGAACTCATGCCCCTGGTGTGCCGTTATTATCCGAGGGAAATCATTACGTATTCGGACTATACGGAAATCACCCTTTCTTTGTCCTGCATCAGTGCAGCGAGACTCTTTGTCGAGCGGCCGGAGAGGAATGCCTGGGCGGATGCACCTGGTGCCGAGCCCTTCTGGGATGTGGCCAATGACGATGCGGATTTTCTTGCCTTTCTTTTAAAGGACCGGGAGAAAATTCAGGACTATATCTGGCGGGAGGACCTGTCCCTGGAGCAGATTTGGGCCGGTCTATACGCCTATATCGCGCAGGAACACGCGGCCATCATGCGGGACCGGCTGGAGGATCTGGCGGAGATTGAGTTGGAAGACGGCAGGGAAGAGAGCGGCTCCGAGAAGACCGCAGCTGCCGGGACATATGAAGCCGGCCCGGCCGGGGATGACGGGGAGGGCGGAAGAGTTGGCCCGGCCCCGAATCTGGCTTTCTTCCCGATTACGGTCCTGGACCGGATGATCTTAAATCACATCGACTACGGGATGCTTCTTCTCAGGGAGCCGAAATTTGCTTCATTAATAATGAAATACAACAAGCTTTTCAAAGGGCTTTTTGTGGATACGGCAGACGAGGAATTTTCGGATGCCGTGAAGCGGATGATGGAAAGGAACCCCGGTTTCGCGAAAAAATACCGGGCCTATTTTTCCTACAATATCGACCAGCTCTACCTCAAGGCTTATGAGAACTACTTCGTGCTGAGGCAGTTTCTCTTTGCCATCCTCTATACGGAGCTTTATATGCTCTTCGAACTGGTGGCCTACGAAACGGACGGAACAGATGGAATTCTGTCCACGGAACGGCAGGCGGAAATCCTCTGCCTGACCGAGACCTGCGTCCGCCACAATCCGGACCTGACCCAGAACCTCTACAATGTCATCCGCCAGGACTTTCTCTGACCTGGTCCCGGCTGGCCCGGTTTCAGGAACAGTTTCCGGGATGAAAATGTACCTTGTATTTTGTTGCATTGTGAATAGGAGTGTGGTATACTACAAAATTTTTAAATCCCCTGTAGCGAAAAATCCGAAAACGTGTTATTATATTGCCGGTGCGCGGAAAACTATTTTTTCTTTCAAGGTTTCCTGTTTGCGTACATTCGGATTTATTTCTGCAGGTGAGATTCATGAGTGAGTTCAAGATTGGCGATTTTCTGATGCATGAGCGGTCCGGCGTCTGCCAGGTCCAGGATATTATTGAGAAGGCCCTGGGCGGCAAGGGATCGGAAAAGCTCTATTATTCTCTTCAGCCTGTGTTCGACAAGGGAAGTGTGGTATTCACGCCCGTGGACTCGACTGTCCGTATGCGGGAAGTCATGACCCCGGAGGAGACGGATGAGCTTTTGGACCGGGTGGCGTCTCTTCCGGTCATCAAGGAGAAGAACCCCCGGGCCGCTGCCGAGATTTTCAAGGAGAAGATTGCGGCTTTCGATCTCGACGAGCTGGCGACGGTCGTGAAGACGATTTACCTCAGGAAGCAGCTTCGCATGGCTGCAGGCAAGAAGGCCATGTCGTCTGACGAGAAGATCATGGCAAACGCCGGCCGCCGCCTTTTTGAGGAGATGGCCTTTGCCCGGCACGAGGATGTGGAGACCTGCGAGCAGAATTTCTACATGCGCCTCAAGAATGAGAAGGACGAGTGCATCAAGGCCCAGGCAGCCGGGAAAGCCTGACAGAAGAGCAGAAGGCATTTCGGCTCCGGCAGGCAGGTTCAGGAATCCGGACATGATGTATACTCATACAGGAGACTGTTTTGGAAGAGAAGCCTGTGGCGGAAAGCTCAAGGCAAATTTCAGATAGAAGAAGGAAAAGGCGAAGGATCAGGAAGCGGGACATTTACCGCGGTCTGGTTCTCGCCTTTGCTTGTATAGGGGCCGTGACAGTCATTGTCCTGATCGGTTACGGAATCAGCCGTCTGGCCGGAGGAAAGACGGCAGCAGGCAGCCGCATGCTGATTGAGGAGAGGCCTTCTATCGACGTGGAACTTCTGACGCCGAACGAGTACTCCCGGCCCCAACTGGCCCTTACTGAAGTGAAGGGGATCGTGATTCACTATACGGCAAACCCCGGTACGACTGCCTTTCAGAACCATGACTATTTCGAGGGCCTGAAGGACAGCCACGACACCCATGCCTCCAGTCACTTCATCATCGGCCTCGACGGGGAAATCGTCCAGTGCATTCCGACGAGCGAAGAGGCTTATGCCTCGAACAGCCGCAATGCCGACACCCTTTCCATCGAGTGCTGCCACGGGGATTCGACAGGGAAGTTCAATGACAGGACCTATGATTCCTGCGTGGCGCTTACGGCCTGGCTCTGCACCCGCTTTGGCCTGGACCCGGAAACGGATGTCATCCGCCACTATGACATCACGGGCAAGGAGTGTCCCAAGTACTATGTGGAGCACGAGGAAGCCTGGACCGCCTTCAAAAGCGCTGTCTCTTCCTATATCAAGGCCCACGGGACGAAAGTTTCCGCAGAAGAATATGAGCAGTATGTCAAATCCCAGGCAGTTGGAGGCAGTCAGTGAGCGAAGAGCGCTATAGAAACTTATATGCTGCCGTTAGCCGCCTGCCCCATGCGGCCCTTGTCATGAATATTCTGGACAAGGCCCTGGTCGGTATTGTGGCAGGAATCTACGTCTTTATCTTTTTCTGGTCCTTTGTGAGTCAGTTCACCGGGGCCCCGGTCATCGCCTTCGGGCCCATGACGGCTTTCATTTTTGTGACGATTCTCCGGCGGGGCCTCAACTTCAGACGTCCCTATGAAGTCTTCGGGACGGCTCCCCTTCTTGAGAAGGATACGGAAGGGAGGTCCTTTCCCTCCCGGCATGTGGCATCTGCCTTTGCAATTGCGGTGTCTCTTCTTTTATGGGACATCCGCCTGGCCGTATTGATTGCTGTCTTAGGCATTGTTATAGCTTTCCTCCGTGTGGCCGGGGGCGTGCACTTTATCCGGGACGTAGTGGCCGGGGCCATGATTGGCGGGGGCATCGGATTTGCTGCGGTGGCAATCTTCATTATTTGATGTTGACTTCCGCCTGACGGGGGCAAAAACAGGCTTTTGTCAAAGTTTGACACCCCTCGGCGGTATCCGCGAGGGTAAAAATTGGCATTATTGAAAGTTTGACACCCCTCGGCGGCACCCGCGGGGGTAAAAATTGGCATTATTGAAAGTTTGACACCCCTCGGTGGCATCCGCGGGGGTAAAAACCGGCGTTTTTGAAAGTTTGACACCCATCGGATGCGCCCGCGAGGGAAAAAGCCGGCGTTTTTCAAAGTTTGACACCCCTCGGCGGCACCCGCGGGAGAACAAGAGAATATACTGACTTGAAAAAAACTCAACATAAAGAAATTTGCCTTGAATGTTTCTGCGGTTTTTGGTAGAGTAGGTGAAATTTTACATATAGATAATTTTGACAGGCAGAAGTTGGAACCGGACACTTTTACGGACCTGAAAAAGGCAGGAAAGTGGCGCGGTTCAAATCCACGAAGAAAGGCAGGAAGAAATGGCAAAGATTATCGGTGACGGAATTACATTTGACGACGTGCTGCTGGTGCCCCAGTATTCGGAAGTGACGCCGAATATGATCGACCTCACGACCCATCTCACGAAGAAGATTGTCCTCAATATTCCCATGATGAGCGCCGCCATGGATACCGTCACGGAACACCGGATGGCAATCGCTATGGCAAGACAGGGCGGCATCGGCATTATTCATAAGAATATGTCCATAGAGGCCCAGGCCAATGAGGTCGACCTTGTGAAGCGGTCCGAGAACGGCGTCATCACAGATCCCTTCTACCTTTCTCCCGACAATACCCTGCAGGACGCCGAGGACCTGATGAAGAAGTTCCGGATTTCCGGCGTGCCCATCACGGAAAACGGGAAGTTGGTCGGCATCATTACGAACCGGGACCTGAAGTTTGAAGAGGACTACACGAAGCCCATCCGGGAGTCCATGACTTCCGAGAACCTGATCACGGCTCCGGTCGGCATTACGCTGGACGAGGCAAAGAAGATCCTCGGCAAGGCCAGAAAAGAGAAGCTTCCCATCGTCGATGAGGAAGGAAACCTGAAGGGCCTCATTACTATAAAGGATATTGAGAAGCAGATCCGCTATCCGCTTTCCGCCAAGGATTCCCAGGGCCGCCTCCTCTGCGGGGCCGGTGTCGGCATCACGGCGAATATGATGGAGCGGGTGGACGCCCTCTATGAAGCCCATGTGGACTGCGTCGTTGTCGACAGTGCCCACGGCAATTCAAAGAACATACTGACGGCCGTTTCGAAGATCAAGGAGAAGTACCCCGACCTGCAGGTCATCGCCGGGAACATCGCGACAGGCGACGCAGCAGAGAACCTCATCAAGGCCGGCGCGGACGCAGTCAAGGTCGGCATCGGACCCGGCTCTATCTGCACGACCCGTATCGTGGCCGGTATCGGCGTGCCCCAGGTTACGGCCATCATGGACTGCTACGAGGCGGCAAGTAAGTATGACATCCCCGTCATCGCTGACGGCGGTATCAAGTATTCCGGCGACATGACGAAGGCTCTGGCTGCCGGCGGCAATGTCTGCATGATGGGTTCTCTGTTTGCTGGCTGCGACGAGACTCCGGGTGAGTTCGAACTCTATCAGGGCCGGAAATATAAGGTTTACCGCGGCATGGGTTCCATCGCCGCCATGGAGAACGGCAGTAAGGACCGCTATTTCCAGGAGGGGGCGAAGAAGCTCGTTCCCGAGGGCGTTGAAGGCCGGGTTGCCTACAAGGGCGCTCTTGAAGACGTCGTCTTCCAGATGGTCGGCGGCATCCGGTCCGGCATGGGCTACTGCGGCTGCCCGACGATCAAAGAACTGCACGAGAGAGGCAAGTTCATAAAGATTACGGCCGCTTCCCTCAGAGAGTCCCATCCTCATGACATTCACATCACGAAGGAAGCTCCGAACTACTCGTCCGACGAGAAATGAGAATAATGTAAAACGAATACTCTGTACGGATTCCCCGGCGGCCAAAGGCCGCCGGGTTTCGTTTCTCAGTATTCTGCAGGCTGAAAGCCTTTCTGTTTTCCGGTCCGGGCCGCGTCCGCAGGGGGTGTACACAAAAAAGTTTGTGTACTTCTCCCATTTGGTATAAAATGTTAAACCACACGGGAACGAAAGAATACGAAAGTTATTCGTGACTGAAAAAGAAAGGATTGCCCTGTGGAATTTCGCCCCTGCATAGACATACATGACGGCAATGTGAAGCAGATTGTAGGCTCCACTCTTTCCGATGCGACGGGGACGGTGGATGAAAACTTCGTCTCCGGGCAGGGACCTGAGTACTATGCAGACCTCTTCCGGAAAAACTCTCTGACCGGCGGGCATGTCATCATTCTCAACAAGGCAGGAACGGATGGATACGAAGCCTCAAAGCGGGCGGCGCTCGCGGCGGCTCGCGCCTGGCCCCAGGGCTTTTCCATCGGCGGCGGCATGAACCCGGAGAATGCCCCCGAATTCATGGCCGGCGGGGCCGGCGCGGTCATTGTCACTTCGTATCTCTTTGAAGGCGGCGTATTCTCGCAGGGGCGGCTCGCGCATATGCTCGCCGCCGTCGGCTCGGACCATCTCGTTCTCGACCTCTCGGCCCGGAAGGAAGGCGACGGCAAATATCACGTCGTCATTGACCGCTGGCAGACCGTGACCGATTTCATTCTGACGCCGGAAGTCATAGAAGACTTATCTTCCTCCTGCGCGGAATTTCTCATACACGGGACCGCGGTCGAAGGCAAGAAGGCCGGCATAGACGAAGGCCTGGTGAAACTTCTTGGGGAGTGCAGGGGGAAGCCGGTTACCTACGCCGGCGGAATCCGTTCGCTTTCCGATATTGAAGAAATCCGCCGCCTCGGAAATGACCGCGTGAACTTCACGGTCGGAAGTGCGCTTGATATTTACGGCGGGACGCTTTCTTTTGCCGATGTCGTAAAGGTTTCAAAGGGGTAGTTTTTGGGTTTTCGTCCCCCGTCGGCAGTCACAGAGTGGGTAGTAAAATGTACCCCATAGTGTGGACACGCTAAAAAGTTTGAACCCTGTTTTTTA
>CAZOYS010000004.1:0-35502 GCA_964584155.1 uncultured Lachnospiraceae bacterium | reverse complement strand
TTGCGGAAATACGGCAGGAGGAGGACGGAAGCCTTTTCGTCGGGGCGGAAGTCACATACGACGCCATGATGCAGGACCACCGGGTGCCGGACATCTTCCGGACCTGCATTCCGGGCATAGCCTCTCCGGCCATACGGGATGCCGGAACCATGGTTGGAAATATCTGCAATGCTTCTCCGGCCGGCGATACCCTGCCCGTGCTTTCGATTATGAATGCCAAGGTCGTCATCGGAAGCCTGGAGCCTTCCGGCAAAGAAGTGTATCGGACGGAAGAGCTTCTTTCCTTCATTCAGGGAATCCGGAAGATTGACCTCTCCCCGACGGAAGTCGTTCTCGGGGTCAGCCTTCCGCTTTCCGACTGGGAAAAAGAGAATATCTGCTATTATCAGAAGGTGGGCTCCCGCAGGGCAGAAGCCATTTCCAAGGTTTCCTTCGCGGCCTCTGCCCGGGTGGAGGACGGAGATGTAACAGATTTCCGGGCCGCCTTCGGTTCCGTCGGCATCAAGCCGGTCCGCTTTCCGGACCTGGAGAAAAAATACGCGGGGCGGAAGGTTTCTGAACTCATATCCATGAAAGAGGATGTGACGGAGGACTTCATGGCGGGCATTCATCCGATTGACGACCAGCGTTCGACGGCTGCTTACCGGAAGCAGGTCTGCGCCAATCTCTTTTCCGATTTTCTGACCGGTCTGGGAGGCTGAAATTGCAGCTCATTCGACATGCCTTTATCTATACGGGGGCGGAAGCAGGAAAGATAATAGAAAACGGAGCCGTGGCAATAGACGGTTCTCTCATCAAAGAGGTGGGGGAGGATACCGTCCTTGCCGCTGAGTATCCGGACGCGGAGGTCCTTGATGCCGGAGGAAAGCTCTGTCTGCCCGGTCTCATCAATGCCCACGAGCATATCTACAGCGAGTTTGCCCGGGGCTGCTCCTTCCCCGGAGGGCCCGCCCACGGCTTCCGCGACGTCCTTGAAAAGGTCTGGTGGCCCCTGGATCGGGCCCTCTCCCTGGAGGACACCTATTACAGCGCTCTCTGCACTTATATAGAGTGCATTAAAAACGGGGTGACCACAGTCATCGATCACCATGCCTCCTACGGGGCCATAGAAGGAAGTCTCTCTGAAATTGCAAAGGCAGCAGAGCAGACCGGGGTCCGGACCTGCCTGTGCTACGAGGTCTCGGACAGGGACGGCTTTGCAAAGTGCCGCATGGCCATAGATGAGAATGCCTCCTTCATTGAAGAGGCGGAAAAAAAGAATTCTTCCATGCAGAAAGCCCTCTTCGGCCTTCATGCCTCCTTCACGCTCTCGGACGAAACTCTTCAGGCCGTCCGCCGGGCCAACACGGCCGGGGCCGGCTATCACGTCCATATTGCCGAAGGGGCCTACGACGAGAAGGACTGCGAGGAAAAGTACGGCGGCTCCATTGTGGAACGGTTTGAAAAAGAAGGAATACTCGGCCCCCGAACCATAGCAGCCCACTGCATCCATATCAGCGAAAAGGACATGGGAATTCTGAAGGACACGGATGCCATGGTCGTCCACAATCCCGAGTCCAATATGAATAATGCCGTCGGTTCCCCCAACATCCTGGCCATGTACGACCGGGGCATCACGGCGGGCCTTGGCACGGACGGCTACGGGCAGGATATGTGGCGCTCCATGCAGACAGCCGCCATCCTGCAGAAGTACCGGCACGGAGAGCCGGCCCGGGGGACCGGGGAAGCCATGAACCTCCTTCTTTCCGGGAATCCGGAAATCGCCCGCCGCATATTCGGCGTATCCGCCGGGAACTTAAAGGAAGGGGCGGCTGCCGATATTATTCTCATGAACTATCAGCCCTTCACTCCCTTGGATGAAAATACGGTCGGAAGCCACCTGCTTTTCGGCCTGACCGGGGCTCTGACGGATACGGTCTTCATAGACGGGCGCTGTGTCATGCGGGGACGGAAAATACTGACCGTGGATGAAGAGGCCATAGAGCGGGAGGCCCGGGAGCTGGTTCAGGCCCTGTGGCAGCGCATACGATGATTCTTCCGGCCTGAGGCGCTGCCGCCTGCCGGATTTCTGACGGCAAAGGATGCTGGTGAATGCCATGAACGAGATGAAAGCCTGTGACTTCGGTGCGGAGCTCACACATCTTCTAAGTGAATACCGGAAGGACGGGACTTTTGAACAGGTCCCCTTCGTATCCGGTCCGGGGGACGACAGGGTCGGCATTGCGGCCGGGCCCCACACCCAGACGGCTGCCGGCATTGTGTCCTGCTGGGCCGCCGGGGCGGGCGTTATCGAGCTCAAAACCGTCCAGGTCCTGTCAGGAAAGGAACTGGGTCTCACGAAGCCCTGCATCTATGTCGGGGACCGGGTCTATAATACGGAGTGGTCTTCGGAATTTGATGCGGAAACGGCCGCGGAAGAGTATATAGCGGCTTTCCTTCTCATCCGGGTTCTTTCGAAGGAGTTTTCCCTTGAACGCCTGCCCCGCCTGACGGCCAGCGTCGGCTACGATATGAAGGGAATCCGCTCCAAGGCCGTGCAGTCCTTCCTCCAGAGTATGAAGGACGCTTCCGGAAACCCGGCCTGGAAAAGGGACATCAAATACCTCCGGAAGCATGTGAAGGAATTCGACCATGTCACGGCAAAGGACATAGATGCCATTGAAAAAGAAACCTGCATCGCAGATACGGTGACCCTTTCCACCATGCACGGGTGCCCGAAGGAAGAAATCTACGACATAGCATCCTTCCTTCTGGAAAGCGGATTTCACACCTTTGTGAAGCTGAATCCCACGATCATCGGCCGGGAGAATGTCTATAAGCTTTTAAAGGCCCACGGCTTCGAGGAGGAAATTCCGGAAAGCGTCTTTGAGCAGGAACTGGGCATGAACGCAGCTGTGGACTTAATAGAGCGCCTGTCAGCCGACGCCTACCGGCAGGACCTCTGCTTCGGGGTCAAACTCACGAACACCCTTCCAGTGAAGGTGCAGCACGGGGAGCTTTCCGCAGATACCATGTATCTTTCCGGCAAGGCCCTTTACAGCCTGTCCCTGATGGCGGCGGGGCTGATTGCCGCCACTTGTCCCGGTGTTCCCATCTCTTTTTCGGGCGGGGCCGACCGGTGGAATGTGGGGAACCTTTTGTATGCTGGGCTCTGCAGCGTGACCGTCTGCTCCATTCTTCTGAAGGCCGGGGGCTATAAGAACTTCCTTCCCCTTCTTGAGGCGGCCCAGTCTGTTCCCTACACGCGGCATCCCAATCATGTGCTCCTTCATGAGCTTTCCGAGAAGGCCCTGACGGATGCCCACTATGACGCGGCTGTCCGGAAAGTGCAGGAGCGGCTTCCCCGCTATTCTCCCCGCTGCGCCTTCTGCGAAAACTGCGTGGACGTCTGCCCCAACCGGGCCAATGTCCGCCTGGCCGTGAAAGGCGGCTTTGCCGTCCTTCACATGGAGGAGCGCTGCAACGGGTGCGGGGTCTGCTCCGCTTCCTGCCGCCTGGGGCATGAGCCCTACAGGGAGAAGGAGGCTGTGAAGCTGGAGGACATAATAGCTCTTGAAAAGCAGGGGTGAAACGGGCAGCTTTTCCGTTTCACAGAAACAGATTTAATAATGGAGAGGAGCCTGTATGGGCTTTGAACTCATTGAGAATAATGAAAAAAAGAAGGTCGGAGACACCTCATTTCTGGATGTGAAGACCGCAAAAGCCGCGAGAAGGTATCACGCCACATTTCCCCAGTATAAGGAGACGCCGCTTGTGTGCCTTTCCACCCTGGCGTCAAAACTGGGCGTGAAGGATATCTATGTGAAGGACGAGTCCTTCCGCTTCGGTCTCAATGCCTTCAAGGTTCTGGGCGGAAGCTACGCCATAGGGACCTATATCGGGAAAAGGCTTGGCGTGGCAAAAGAAGACCTGACCTATGACCTCATCACTTCGGAAGAGACGAAAAAAGCCTTAGGCTCCGTGACCTTCATTTCCGCCACGGACGGAAACCACGGGCGGGGCGTGGCCTGGTCCGCCCGGGAACTTAAGCAGAAGTCCGTCATCTATATGCCGAAGGGCTCTGCGAAGGAACGCTATGACAATATCGTATCCTGCGGGGCATCATGCACGATTACGGACTTAAACTACGATGACGCCGTAAGGAAAGCCGATGCAGACGCGAAGGAAAACGGCTGGGTTCTCGTGCAGGATACGTCCTGGCCCGGCTATGAGGAGATCCCCAGAGCCATCATGCAGGGCTACACGACCCTGTCGCTCGAAGCCTATGAACAGCTTGACGGTGCGGTACCTACCCACATTTTCCTGCAGGCCGGGGTCGGCTCCTTTGCCTCCAGTGCCACGGCCTTTTTCACGGAGGCCTTCGGGAAGGATCATAAGCCCGTCATCACAATAGTCGAGCCCAATGAGGCCGCCTGCATTTTTAAGACCATGAAAGCCGCGGATGGAGAGCTCCATCCGGTCACCGGAGATATGAAGTCCATCATGGCCGGCCTCTGCTGCGGGGAGCCCGTGACGGTCGGTATCGATATCCTGAGGACCTATGCGGATTACTTCATTTCCGAGCCTGACTACGCGGCCGCGGACGGCATGCGGGTCCTTTCGTCTCCTTTGGGGAATGATGAGCGGATCATAAGCGGGGAGAGCGGGGCTGCAGCCTTCGGAGCCGCTTATGAGCTCCTGACGGACAAGAGCCTTTCCGCTTTCAGGGAAAAGCTGGGACTTGATGAATCTTCCGTCCTCCTCTTCGTCAGCACGGAGGGGGCCACGGACAGGGAAAATTACCGGAATATCGTCTGGAACGGGGCTTATGCCCGGTCGGAACAGACTTTCTGAACACAAGAATAATGTAAAACAATAAAACGGCGGCAGTGCCGGAGGAGAGAAGAAATGCTGTCAGAAGAGAGAAAGCAGGAAGTGATTGAGCTCTGTCAGGACCTGGTCAAAAGCTATTCCTACTCGGGCAATGAGGACGAGGTGGCGAGAAAGCTCGGAGTCTTCTATCGGGCCCACGGCTTTGACGATGTGAAGATTGATGAGTACGGGAACATCATCGGGGTCATCAAAGGCCGACGCAAGGGGCCGAAGATTCTTTTCGACGGTCACATCGATACGGTGCCGGTTCCGGATCCTTCCCAGTGGTCCCACGACCCCTTCGGCGGGGAGATTGTCGACGGAAAAATCTACGGCCGGGGCACGTCCGACATGAAGGGGGCTGATGCGGCCATGGCTGTGGCGGCGGCTTCCTATGCCGAGGACACCGGGAAGAATTTCGGCGGGGAAATCTATGTGGCCGGCGTCGTCCATGAGGAGTGTTTCGAAGGAGTGGCCGCCCGCCGCATCAGTGCAGCCGTCCAGCCCAATTACGTCGTCATAGGAGAGGCTTCGGAGCTCAATCTCAAGGTGGGCCAGCGGGGCCGGGGCGAGGTTGTCGTCGAAACATTCGGCGTCCCTGCCCACTCGGCCAATCCGGAGAAGGGCGTGAACGCGGTCTACTCCATGTGTAAGCTCGTGGAAGCCATCCGGGAAATAAAACCCACCCACGACGACTTCCTCGGCGACGGAATTCTGGAGCTTACGGATATTAAATCCGCTCCCTACCCGGGCGCTTCCGTAGTGCCGGACTACTGCCGGGCCACCTATGACCGCCGCCTCCTGGTGGGCGAGACCCGGGAGTCCGTCCTTAAACCGATTCAGGAAATCATAGACCGCCTGTCCGCGGAAGACCCGAAGTTCAAGGCAAAAGTCTCCTTCGCCCGGGGACATGAGAAGTGCTATACGGGCGAGACAATAGAAGGAGAGCGTTTCTTCCCCGGCTGGGCTTACGATGAGAACGAGGACTACATTCAGGCCGTCAAAAAAGAACTGAATGCCATGGGTTTTGAGCCGGAAATCACGAAGTACAACTTCTGCACGAACGGCAGTCATTATGCAGGAGAGGCCGGTATCAGGACCATCGGCATGGGACCTTCGAGAGAGAACCTCGCCCACACGATTGACGAATACATAGAAATCGACCAGCTGACCGGAGTTACGGAGCGCTATATGGGCATCATGAAGGCGCTGCTGTTCTAGAGGATCGTATGAGAATTCTTGTTAAAAATGCACGCATTGCGGATGGGACCGGAAAAGACCTCTTCGACGGGGCAGTGCTGATTGAAGATGAGCGGATTGCCGCTGTTTTCCACGGTCCGGCTTCCTACGCAGCGGAGGATGCGGCTCCGGCTGCTGGCTCGCCTGCTGGAAATGCAGTTCCGGTTGATGTAGAAAGGAGCGCCGATCGGGTAATCGATGCCGGAGGACATGTCTGTGCCCCGGGCTTCATCGATACCCACTCCCACAGCGACTTGAAGGTTCTGTCGGAGCCTTCTCTTCTGCCGAAGCTCCACCAGGGCATCACGACGGAGGTCTTAGGCCAGGACGGTATCTCCATGGCTCCGCTTCCGGAAGAGTATATCGGCCCCTGGCAGAAGAACCTGGCCGGTCTGGACGGGACGGATGAGACCTTGGACTGGAATTACCGGAACGTTGGCGGATACTTCAACCTGCTGGAGAAAGCGCGTCCGGCCCTGAATGAAGCCTACCTTCTGCCCCACGGCAATATCCGTATGGAGGCTATGGGCCTTGAAAACCGGGAGGCAGATAATAAAGACATTGAAAAGATGCGGGAAATCACGGCCCGGGAGATGGAGGCCGGCTGCATCGGCGTTTCCTCCGGCCTCATCTACATGCCCTGCGCCTACGGAAAGACCGAGGAACTGATTGAGATCTGTAAGGTCGCAAACCGCTACGGGGGCGTCTTCGTCGTCCATCAGCGGAGTGAAGCCGATACAATCCTTCCTTCCATGGATGAAATCATAAGAATCGGGCGTGAATCCGGCATTCCCATCCACTTCTCCCACTTCAAGGTCTGCGGCAAGCCCAACTGGAAGTACTTAGGCGGCATGCTTGAAAAGCTGGACGAGGCGGAAAAGGAAGGTTTTACCGTCTCCTTCGACCAGTACCCCTATGTGGCGGGCTCCACGATGCTGGGCGTCATCCTGCCGCCCTGGGTTCACGACGGCGGCACCGATATGGTGTTGAAACGTCTTTCAAGTGCCAGTGACCGTGCCCGGATGAAGGAAGACATAGCCCGCGGCATCCCCGGCTGGGACAACTTTGTTGAGTTCGCGGGAACCGAGGGGATTTATATTACTTCCGTGCTTTCCGAAAAGAATCAGGATGCTGTCGGCCTGTCCCTTGACGAGCTCGGGGAGAAACGCGGAAAAGAACCGCTGGACGCGGCCTTTGACCTCCTGCTGGAAGAGAAGAATGCGGTCGGCATGGTGGACTTCTATGGGACGGAGGACCATGTCAAAGCCATCATGAAGCGGCCGGAGATGAACCTCTGCACGGACGGCCTGCTTTCGGGCAAGCCCCACCCCAGGGTTTACGGGGCCTTTCCCCGCCTGCTGGGAAAATATGTGCGGGAAGACAGCTGCCTCACGCTGCCGGAGGCCGTGCGGAAGATGACCGGGAAAGCGGCGGATGCCCTGTATATCCGGGAGCGCGGGTATCTGAAAGAGGGTTATTTCGCGGATCTTACCATCTTTGATCCGGACACGGTGAAGGACTGCGGGACCTTTGAGAAGCCGGACGTCTATCCGACGGGAATTGAGACTGTCATCGTAAACGGAAACATTGCCCTGGAACAGGGTGAGGCTGCGGCAGAACGCTGCGGGAAGGTATTGCGGAGGACGTGATATGTATCACATCACAGTCAACGGAAAAGAGTATGAAACGGCTGAGGACAAGCGCCTCATGGACTTCCTCAGGGAAGACCTGGACCTCACGTCCGTAAAGAACGGCTGTGGCCAGGGGGCCTGCGGGGCCTGCATGGTCATCATGGACGGGCAGAAGGTCCGCTCGTGCCTCAGGAAGACGTCCGACTGCGACGAACGCTCCATCATAACCATCGAGGGTCTGACGGAGAAGGAGAAGATAATCTATTCCTATGCCTTTGCCGCGGCCGGGGCCGTCCAGTGCGGCTACTGCACGCCGGGCATGGTCATCAGCGCCAAGGTCCTTCTCGATTCAAATAAATATCCCACGGAAGACGACATAAAAAAAGCCATAGAAGGCAACCTCTGCCGCTGCACGGGCTATGTGAAGATTGTAAAGGCAATAAATCTTGCTGCGGCTTGCTTCCGCGGAGAAGTTGAGCCGACACTCAACCCGACGGAAGGCCATGTGGGTGAGCGGGCTGTACGCCAGGATGCCGTGGAAAAGGTCCTGGGGACAGCCAAATTTGCCGGTGACCTGAAGGCCCCGGGAATGGTCTACGGGTCTGCCCTCCACTCGAAATACCCGCGCGCCCTAGTGAAAAATATTAGTATAGAAAAAGCTTTAAAGCATCCGGACTGCGTCGGCATTGTGACGGCGCGTGACGTGCCCGGAGAGCGGACCATAGGGCATCTCACGCTTGACTGGCCGGCCCTCATAGATGTGGGTGAAGAAACCCGCTACTGCGGGGACGCTCTGGCCCTGGTGGCTTCTCGGCGAATGGAGTCCCTCGATGAAATCAAGGCTCTGATTGAGGTCGATTATGAAGAAAGGGAGCCTGTCTTCGACCCGGAGGAGGCTTATGCGCGGACGGATTACCAGGTGCACCCGGAGGACGGGAAGCAGGGCAATATCTATCAGGTTGAGAAGGTACAGAGGGGAGACGTGGACAAGGCTCTGGCGGAGTCGGCCTATGTCGTGACGGAGGAGTATGAGACCCCCTTCCAGGAGCATGCCTTTCTCGAGCCGGAGTCCGCTCTCGCCGTGCCGGACGGAGAAGACCATCTCACGGTATATACGGGCGGCCAGTCCGTCTACGATGACAAGAGGGAAATATCCAGGCTTCTCGGCCTTTCCGAAGGGCAGCTTCGGATCATTTCGGCCTATGTGGGCGGTGGCTTCGGGGGCAAAGAGGACATGTCCGTCCAGCACCACGCGGCCCTGCTGGCCTGGGTTCTGAAAGTGCCTGTCCGGGTAAGCTTCACCCGGGAAGAGTCCATGAGATATCATGTCAAGCGCCATCCCATGAAGATGCGGCTGACGACGGGCTGCGACAGTGAGGGCCATCTCACGGCTATGCGCCTTCGCCTTATTGCCAATACGGGAGCCTATGCCTCCCTGGGCGGGCCGGTCCTGCAGCGGGCCTGCACCCACGCGGCCGGGCCCTATAACTACCAGAACATCGACATTGTCGGGACAGCCGTCTATACGAATACCGTTCCGGCCGGGGCCTTCCGGGGCTTCGGGGTCGTCCAGTCCGCCTTTGCGACGGAGTGCAACCTGAATAAACTTGCGGAAAAGGTGGGTATAGACCCCTGGGAGATGCGCTACCGGAACGCCCTGCGGCCGGGGGACATATTGCCGAACGGTCAGGAGGCCGATGCGTCGACCGGCATTGTGGAAACGCTTTTGGCTGTAAAAGACGCTTATTATGCGGACCCGGACCATGCCGGGATTGCCTGTGCCATCAAGAACGCCGGTGTCGGTGTAGGAGTTCCGGACATAGGCCGCGTGACCCTGCATGTGGAAGGCGGCAGCGTGAGTCTTCGTACGAGCGCGGCCTGCATGGGCCAGGGCATTGCGTCCACCATGCGGGCCATCGCCTGCGAGGCCTCCGGCCTGCCGGCGGAAAAAGTCATCGTCCACTGCCCGGATACGGACGTGACGCCGGATTCAGGGACGTCGACTGCCTCCCGGCAGACGACCATCACCGGCGAGGCCTCGCGCCGAGCCGGGCTCATGCTTGCTGAGGCGTTGAAGAATCATACGCTCGAAGAGCTTGAGGGGCAGGACTTCGCAGCCGAATATCATGCAAAGACCGACCCCATGGGTTCGCCCAAGCCCCATCCGGTCAGTCATGTGGCCTACGGCTACGCCTCCCAGGTGGTCTTTCTCGATGATAATGGAAAAGTGAAGAAAGTCGTGGCCGCTCACGATGTGGGCAAAGCCATCAATCCGGCCAATGTGGAAGGACAGATAGAAGGCGGCGTCGTCATGGGCTTAGGCTTCGGCCTGACGGAAGACCTTCGGATGCAGGACGGGGAGCCCACGGCCAAGTATGGAACCATGGGTCTCTGGAGGGCCCGGGCTCTGCCGGAGATTGAAACCATCCTCATAGAGAAGAATCCGGACGAGAAGGCCTACGGGGCCAAGGGGGTCGGGGAAATTCCCCTGATCCCCATGGGCCCGGCCTTGCAGAATGCGTATTACAAGCGGGACGGCGCCTTCCGGACGAAGCTGCCCCTGAAGCATACGCCTTATCGAAAATAATGAAAAACATCTGTGCCATCATAACTGCCGCGGGACTTTCTTCCCGCATGGGGGACTTCAAGCCCCTTCACCCGGTGGACGGGAAGGTTTCCATGATCCAAAAAGAGGTGGAGACCTTTTCGGAAGCCGGGATTTCCCGTATAATAGTGGTCACGGGCTTCCGGGCTTCTGACATAGAAAAAGCCCTTGCTGGCCGGGACATTGAATTTGCCTTCAACGGAGCATATGCGGAAAATGAGATGTTCGACTCCGTCTGCATCGGACTCAGGCAGGCACTGCAGAAGGAAGCGGAAGCTGTGCTCCTCACACCGGTCGATGTTCCGCTCTTCTCCGTGGATACGGTGAAGAAACTGTTTTCTGCGGAAGGAGACATACGCATCCCATCGGACGGCCGGCATGGCGGGCACCCGCTTCTGCTTACGAAAGCGGTCTGTGAAGCTGTTCTACAGGACTCCGGAGACGGGGGCTTAAAAGGAGCCCTGCGCCGGACCGGTTTTGCAGCGGCTTACGTGACGGTCGATGACCCCGGTGCCTTCCTTGATGCGGATACGAAGGCACAATATCAGACATTGCTGGGTATTGCAGGCGTACAGACGAAATGAACGATAGTCATGGAAACTGTGCCTCAAAAAAATATTTCGGGAGTGGAAATCCATGAGAATGATCAAAACGGAAGACGCTGTCGGGCAGATTCTCTGCCAGGACATCACTGAGATCATCCGAGGAGGCTGCAAGGGGCCTGTTTTCCGCAAGGGGCACGTCATTACGGAAGAAGACATTCCGGTTCTCCTGTCCGTCGGCAAGGATAATATTTACATCTGGGAAAATGACGGCTCCCTCGTGCATGAAAACGACGGGGCGAAGATTCTCTATGATATTTCTGCGGGGAAAAATATTCGCCCGGGTGACGACATCAAGGAAGGGAAGATCGAGCTCTTCTCTGAAATTGACGGTCTTTTCAAAGTGGACAGGGACAAGCTTCTTGCCGTGAATTCCCTGGGAGAAATGATGATTGCCTCCCGCCACGGGGACTTTCCTGTAAGGGCCGGGGACAAGCTGGCCGGCGAACGGATCATTCCCCTTGCCATTGCAAAAGAAAAAATGGAGGTTGCCCGGGAAACAGCGGCAGGCGGAAAGATATTCAATGTCCTGCCTTTCGTCCACAAGAAGGTCGGCATCGTGACGACCGGAAACGAGGTCTACTACGGGCGGATTCAGGACACCTTCACGGATGTCGTCATGGATAAGCTCGCGGAATACGATACGGAGGTCATCGGCCACGAGATTTCTTCTGACGATGCGGACATGGAGATTTCCTGCATCAGAAAGCTTCTCGAGGCCGGAGCCGACATGATTCTCTGCACGGGAGGAATGAGCGTGGACCCTGACGACCGGACGCCGCTTGCCATCCGGACGGTCGCCGGAGGGCAGGTCACGTACGGGGCCCCGGTTCTGCCCGGAGCCATGTTTATGCTCGCTTATTATAATAATGTAATTCCCCTGGCCGGTCTTCCCGGCTGTGTGATGCACGACAAGCGCACAATCTTCGACCTGATTCTGCCCCGGCTCTGTGTGGATGACCCCGTAAGCCGGGAGGAAATCTCAGCCCTGGGCGAGGGCGGTATGTGTTTAAACTGCAGCACCTGTACATTTCCCAATTGCGGGTTCGGGAAATGAGTTGACAGTCGACAATCGATTGCACGAATTTAGTTGACGGACGTCAACTATTATTAATTATGAGTGATATTCAGAAAAACAGAGAAAAATACCGGCAGCTGCTGCTCAGAGAAAAGGGGCGGCGGCAGAAGGCAGTAATCTGCGGGGCAGGGAATGTGGGTCTTGAAACGGGCCGTCTTCTGAAGGACATGGATTTTCATGTGACCTTTATAGAGGACCGGCAGGAATTTGCGGATGCGGCAGAGAAAGCCGGCGCCGATCGGGTCCTCTGTGGGGACTTCCGGACGTCTCTTGCGCAGATTGACGGGGACCGGGATACATGGTTTATCATTATGACCCGGGAGCACGAATTCGACCGGATCTGCCTCAGGGACATTGCGATAAAACCCCATGCCTATATCGGCATGATGGGCAGCCGGAGGCGGACGAGGATTCTGATTGATTCCCTTGCAGACGAGGGGATTGACCGGCAGGTACTGGACAGTGTGCATACCCCCATCGGCCTTTCCATCAATGCGGACACCCCTTTTGAAATCGCGGTATCCATTGCGGCAGAGATCATTTCCCTTAAGAATGCCGGTAAGCACGATGACCGGGCGGACCTCGAGGTGCTTGAAACGATTGGGGCTCTGCCGGATTCGGAGCGGGCAATTGCTGCGAAAATCATTGATGCCAGGGGCTCCGTTCCCCGGGGCGTCGGAGCCCTCATGCTGATCCGCCCGGATGGCAGCATCGCGGGCACCATCGGCGGCGGCTCTTCGGAGTTTGCTGTAATGAAGAGGGCAGGAGAAAAGCTTTCTACCGGGGACAGCGCCTATGAAGAGATGACCCTTGACCTGGCCGGAGACGACGTGAATGATCCGGAAATGCTCTGCGGGGGCCGCCTTTTGGTTTCGCTTGAGACGATTTGAAAGTTTGTCCCCCGTCCGTCTGTGACAGGTGGGTTAAAGTGGAGCAATTTCAGAGTTTGTCCCCCGTGTGGCCACGTCCCTGAGGTAAAATTAGAGGAATTTCGGAGCTTGTTCCCCGTTTGATGACAATATTTGGGAAACAAAAGAAAAATTCTATAGTTCGTCCCTCGTTCGTAGTTAGCAGTTGGGCAAAGCTGGATGAATTTGCAACTATGTCCCCCGGTTAAGTGGTATAGGCAAAGTCATATGCGGGATAGTTTTGGAAGAAATATCACATATATGCGGATTTCTGTTACGGAATCCTGCAACATGGCCTGCCGCTACTGCAGCCCGGCAGGGTCCGCTGCGGAGAATGCAGTGAAAGAAGAAGCACATGCAGTAAACGATAGGACCGAAGCGGCTGTGGGAACAGCGGGGCAGCAGCTTACGTCAGGTCAGATTGCAGAGGTGTGTAAAGCAGCGGAATGTATAGGCATCAGGAGTTTTCGTTTCACCGGCGGCGAGCCCCTGCTGAGAAGAGACCTCTGCGATATCCTGTCTTCCGTGCGGGGAATGCCGGGAACAGAGGACCTTACCCTGACGACAAACGGCCTCCTGCTTGAGAAGCAGATCGAAGGCCTTGTCGATGCCGGACTCACGGGCGTCAACATAAGTCTGGATACATTGAATGCTGAGCGCTTTCGGGAAATCACGGGGGTGGACGGACTTGAACAGGTGAAGGCAGGAATCCGGGCAGCTTTGAAATTCGCCGGCAGTCGCGATGACGGCGAATGTACAGCTGACAGCGACCTGTCCGGGTCTGAATCCGGAAGCGGCACAGGGCTTCGCATCCATTTGAATTGTGTTCCTCAGGAGGGGACGACAGAGGAGGACATTCTGGCCCTTGCGGGACTGACGATGGAGCATCCCCTTTCTGTCCGCTTCATAGAAATGATGCCGATCGGCTGCGGGAGAAAGTACCGGCCGGTTTCAAATGAGAAGGTTTTCAATACGATTCGCTCGCATTATCCGGGAATGGAGAAAGGCAGTGCCCATCAGGGTTCAGGCCCTGCCGTCTATTATCGGATTCCGGGTGCAGCAGGCAGCATCGGTTTCATCAGTCCCATCAGTGACACCTATTGCGCCACCTGCAACCGTATCCGCCTCCTGAGCGATGGGCGGGTCAAGGGCTGCCTTTCCTACGCGTCCGATCTGTCCGTTCTACCGGCTTTTGCAATAGTTAATGAAATGGAGCGACAGAAGGCCTTGACTGAAATTTTGAGGCAGGGCGTCCTTTCAAAGCCGGGGGCACACACATTTGCGGAAAGCTTCGGAGCTACTGAGGGACACACCATGCAGGAGATTGGCGGATGAACACCATACAAAAGGGAAAAATCGCTGCCCTCTGCCGAAGCGATGCGAAAGGGACGCAGAAATACAGGGTAGAAGAAGCGGACTTCGTCACTGACTTCGGCATGGAAGGTGACGCCCATGCCGGCCACTGGCACAGGCAGGTGAGTCTGCTTGCGAAGGAACGGGTGGACAGCTACCGGGCGAAAGGCATGGATCTGGCAGCCGGTGCCTTCGGGGAAAATATCGATACAGAGGGCATTGACCTCACGGCCCTATCCGTCGGAAGCCGGCTGGCCATCGGAGAAGCCCTATTGGAAGTCACCCAGATCGGGAAATCCTGCCACGGCCACTGCCCCATCTTTGAGGCGACGGGGGACTGCATCATGCCCCGGGAAGGAATTTTTGCCGTCGTAAAGCGGGCCGGACATGTGAAGACGGGGGACGAGATCCATGTCTTCGCCCCGGAACCGGAACGCCCTTATACCGCGGCCGTCATCACTCTTTCAGACAGGGCATTTGCCGGTGAGCGGGAGGACGCGAGCGGTCCCCTCATCAAAGAGATACTTTCTGCACAGAAAAGACCGGAAAATGCAGAGACAGCAGAAGGCAGCGGCGAGCGGGAATCCGCTGCTGAAGGCGGTACGAAGCCGATGTTTTCCGTTGTGGAGACTCTGCTTCTTCCGGACGGCCGTGAAGGGCTCGAGAAGGAGCTCATCCGCCTCTCGGACCAGCGGCAGGTGGACATCATATTCACGACAGGAGGCACAGGCTTCTCTGACAGGGATCAGACGCCCGAGGCGACGGAGGCTGTCTGTGACCGCATGACGCCGGGTATTCCGGAAGCCATTCGGGCCGCATCCATGGCCATTACCCCTAAGGCGATGCTTTCCCGGCAGACGGCCGGAATCAGAAATCACACATTAATAATAAATCTGCCGGGCTCCCCAAAAGCCTGCAGGGAGGATCTCGACATCGTGCTTCCGGCCCTCGGCCACGGACTGGATGTTTTGCGGGGAAATTCCGGCGAGTAAGCAGGCGGATCAGAAAAAATCAGGCTGGAGCAAAGGAACAGAAGCGCCGCTGCTTTTCAATGCGGGAAGCCAATTCGGAAAGACAGAAAACAAGCTGCTTTACATTATTCATAAAAGAAAAGGAAGGACAGGAAGAATGAAATTTCAGGACATGCCGTACGAGAGGCTTTCCATGGAAGAAGTGAGAAAGGAATTCGCCGAGCTTACCGCAGACCTTGAAAAGGCCCAGTCGGGAGAAGAGGCCTTTGCCGTTCACGAACGCTACTATCAACTGACAGACCACTGCTATACGGAATATGTCATTTCCATGATCCGCCACGACATCGATATGACGGACGAATACTACGCGGGGGAGCAGGCCTTCTATTATGAGCATCTGCCGGAAATCAAGAATCTGACGGTTGCCTATCAGAAGAAGCTGTATACCTCTCCCTACCGCCCTTTCCTGGAGGAAAAGATCGGGAAAGTCGCTTTCAAAAATATAGAACTGGCAGAGAAGTCCGTCGATGAAAAGATTCTTCCCCTCATGCAGGAGGAGAACCGCCTGGAGGAAGAATACAATCATCTTCTCGCTACGGCAAAGATTGACTGGGAGGGGGAGACATTAAACCTTTCCCTCATGGAACCCTATCTTCGAAACTCCGACAGGAACGTGCGGAAGGCCGCCTGGGAAAAGTACTCGGCCTTTTTTGAAAAGAACGCCGAGGCCTTTGATGACCTCTATGACAGGCTCGTAAAGAACCGGACGGCCCAGGGCGAGGCAATGGGGTATGAAAACTACCTGCCGCTCGGATACGCCCGCATGAACAGGAACTGCTACACGAGATCGGATGTTGCCGAATTCCGCAAGCAGGTGAAGAAGGACTGGGTACCCTTCTGCGAGGAACTGACGGAGATCCGGAGGAAGCGTCTCGGCCTTTCTTCTCTTTCCTACATCGATGAGGGCGTCTATCTCCCGAATGGGAATCCGGCTCCCACAGGCACGCCGGAAGAGATTCTTGCCGCCGGACGGAAGATGTACAATGAACTTTCCCCGGAAACGGCTGAATTCATGAACTTCATGTGCGATAACGACCTCTTCGACGTCCTGGGAAGAAAGACGAAGAAGACGGGCGGCTATATGGATTATATTCCGGACTTCAAGTCTCCCTTCATTTTTGCCAATTTCAACGGAACAAGCGGCGACGCGGACGTCATCACCCACGAGTGCGGTCACGCCTTCCAGGGCTATCTCTCCGCGGCAGACTCCATCCGGGAGCACGCCGACATCACGATGGAGACGGCCGAGACCCATTCCATGTCCATGGAATTCTTCACGGAGCCCTGGATGAACCTTCTTTTCGGGGAGCGGGCTGCAGACTATGTGTACATGCATCTCATGGACTCTATATTATTCATTCCCTACGGGACCATGGTGGACGAGTTTCAGGACATCTGTTACGCGAATCCCGGCCTCTCGCCCAGGGACCGGGATGCGGCCTGGCGTGACCTGGAGCGGCAGTATAAGCCCCACCTCGACTACAGCACAAATCCCTATTACGAGACGGGGACCTTCTGGCAGAACAAGCACCACATTTATGACTGCCCTCTCTACTACATCGACTACTGTATTGCGGGGACGGACGCTCTGCAGTACAAGGTGTGGATGGACAGGGACTATAAAGAAGCGTGGGCAAGCTACTTAAAGCTCTGCCGCCTGTCCGCGTCCGACTTTTTCTTCGGCCTCATCAAAGAGGCGGGCCTTCAGAATCCCTTTGAAGACGGCTGTCTGAAGTCTGTGGCGGACAAGCTCAGGAAAGATTTTTTATGAATAATATAAAACGCGGGGAATGGAACAGAAACATATTTACGTAGAACGAAAATGAAGAAAAGGATGAAAAGAAAACTGGCAGCCATGCTTGCAATGACCCTCGGCCTTTCCATGGCGGTGACCGCCTGCGGGGACAGCAGCACAGGAACAAGCATTGACGAGCCGGCTGCGGATACGACCTCTTCGGATGCGGCGGCAGGTGAAAGCGGGACAGACGGGCAGGCGGAGCCGGCGGCTTCTTCCGATGCGGAAGTACCCACTGAGCCGGCGGAACTTACCGTCTTCGTCGCGGCTTCCCTGAACGATGCCATGACGGAGCTTTCGGACAAGTATATGCAGATGTATCCGAATGTGCAGATTTCTCTGAACGCGGATTCTTCCGAAACGCTGATGACTCAGATTGAGGAGGGAGCCCCCTGCGACCTCTTCTTTCCGGCAAGTGAAATTCAGATGAACCAGATGAAGGCGGACGGCTGGCTCATTGACGGTACGAGAGAAGATGTTCTTAAAAACCAGCTCGTTGTCATCACGTGGAAGGGGTCCGGTACAAAAGTGACAGGCCTCGATAATTTACAGGAGGCTTCTTCTATCGCGCTTGCTGAAGGCAATGTTCCTGCAGGACATTACACGCGGAATGCTCTCACTGCCATGGGTGTCCTGTCCGGTGAAGCGGACAATGCAGACTATGAGGCGGAAGATGTTTCCAAGGCCTTGGGCGGTGTGACGGTTTCCGAGCAGGACAATGTGTCAAAGGTTCTGCAGGCGGTGGCGGAAGGCTCCTGCGAAGTCGGCACGGCTTATCTTTCAGATGTCAACGGCCATGAGGACAAGGTGGAAATTCTGGAAAAAGTTTCCACGGAACTGACCGGAGACATCACGTACCCAATAGGCTGTATCCTGAATCATGAAAAAGACACGCCGGCTCAGAAGGCGGCTGCCAATGCATTCGAGACATATCTCCTTTTGTCAGATGCAGCGGAAGTCTTTGCAAAATACGGCTTTGAGCCTCTCCGGGGGAAATAATATAGTACAGGATCCAAGGCAGCCTCTTCGGGGGCTGTATTTTCGAAGCGCAGCCGAAGGAAGCAGTCCCGGTGCTTTTCAGGATGGACATTATCTATGAATGAACTATTTCAAACGCTGGCTTCCCTCGATTGGAGTCCCCTTTTTGTCACGCTTCGGACGGGCTTTTTCGCAACGATTGCCTGCTTTTTCCTGGGCGTCCTGGCGGCGAACGGGGTCATGCGTCTCGGCGGCCGGGCGGCTGCCGTCCTCGACAGCGTCTTTACGCTGCCCATGATCCTGCCGCCGACGGCCATGGGCTTTCTGCTCCTTCTCCTGTTTTCAAGAAGGCGGACCCTGGGGGAGTTTCTCTATGAACGTTTCGGTATTCTGATCGTGCAGTCTCCGGCCGCCTGCGTTATAGCGGCAAGTGTCATTGCCTTTCCTCTTATGTACCGAAATGCCATGGCCGCCTTCCAGCAGGTCGATCCGGACCTGATCCTCGCCGGGCGGACGCTCGGCATGGGGGAAGGTGAAATCTTTCGGAAGGTCATCCTGCCCTCTGCGGGACCGGGTATCTTTTCCGGTATGATCCTGACCTTCGCCCGTTCCATGGGAGAGTACGGGGCCACGTCCATGCTGGCCGGCAATATCCCCGGCCGGACGGCCACCATTGCCCAGCGTATAGCCCTGGTCATCCAGAACGCGGACTACATGACGGCCGGCATTTGGGTCGCCATCGTCCTCCTGACAGGCCTCCTGCTCATGTGGCTGGCGGGAACCGTCTACAATCAGGTCGCCGGTAGGAAGGAGCATTGGTGACTGTACCTTTGGAATCCGACGGGGGACAAAGTTCGCAGAGCTTGAATTTCTACCTATGAGAGGCGTGCTGACGGGGGACAAAGTTCGCAGAGCTTGAATTTCTACCTATGAGAGGCGTGCTGACGGGGGACAAAGTTCGCAGAGCTTGCACTTCTACCTGCGAGAGGCGTGCTGACGGGGGACAAAGTTTGCAGAGCTTGAACTTCTACCCACGAGGAGAGTGCTGACGGGGGACAAACTTTTTTTATGAAACTTTGTGCGCATATCATAAAAAAGTATAAGGACTTCGAGCTCGACGCTGCCTTCTCTTTCTCCGGAAACCGCGCGGCCATCCTCGGGGCGTCGGGTTCGGGCAAGACGATGACGCTGCGGGCGATTGCGGGGATACTGACACCGGATGCCGGACGAATTTCGTATGAGATGTCCGGTGGAGAGAGGCGCGGGGCGGAAGGAAGACATGCAAAAGGCGGGAGCCCGGCTGCTGAGCGGGTCTTCTACGACTCCGATAGAAATATTAATGTAAAGCCCCGGGACAGGCAGGTAGGCTTACTGTTCCAGTCCTACGCCCTCTTCCCAAATATGACAGTTGCGGAAAATATCGCTTGCGGCATACGAAACCGGGAAGAAAAGAAGCACCTTGTTCCGGAACTCATGGACCGCTTTGACCTTCTTGCCCTCGCAAAGAGAAAGCCGAAGGAACTATCCGGCGGCCAGCAGCAGCGGGTGGCCCTGGCAAGAATCGTAGCGAGTTCGCCGGATATTCTCCTTCTGGATGAACCTTTCTCTGCTCTCGATTCTTCGGTCCGCGATACGGTGGAGCGGGAAATGGAGGACTTCCTCGAGACCTATGAAGGCCTGCTCATTCTCGTGACGCATAACCGCGACGAGGCCTTCCGCCTGGCGAAGGAAGTGGCCGTCATTGACAGGGGCCGGGTCGTGGCCTGCGGGGAAAGGGACGAAGTGTTTTCTCACCCTGTGACGGTGGCAGCGGCGAAGCTTTCGGGCTGCAAGAACTTTTCGAAGGCCGTAAATGCGGGCGGAAAGGAATACGACTTCATCGACTGGGGGCTTCATATTAGTATTGAGGAAAATGCTCAGCCCTTTGATACCGTCGGCTACCGGGCCCATGACTTCATTCCCGTTTGGGATGAGGCGGACACACGGCCGGGGATTCCCGTGAAGGTCCGCCGGATTTCAGAGACGGAGTTTGAGCGGCAGGTCTATATAGAAGGCGAAAACGGGACGGTCATCACCTGGTCCATCCAGCGGGACCTGATGGCGAGAATCGAGCGGGACGGGATGCCGGTCAAGCTCTGCATCGATCCCGGCAAGCTGCTGTTTTTGAATGAAAAGTAAGAAAGCTTTCATCTGGCTGTTAATAAAGATTGTTGCCAATAAAGTTTCGATGGCGGGATTTTTTATGATAGGAATTGACTATGGAAAATGAATTCACCCACTTTGACAATGCCGGAAACGCAATCATGGTCGACGTTTCGGACAAGGCCGTGACGGAACGGGAGGCTGTCGCGGTCGGGACGATTCTTGTAAGCCCCGAGGTCCTTGACGCAATCGAGGGGAAGAAGGTGAAGAAGGGGGACGTTCTGACCGTGGCTCAGGTAGCCGGCATCATGGGGACGAAGCGGACGAGTGAACTCATTCCCATGTGTCACCTTTTGAACCTCACGGGTTCATCCGTTCGCTTTGAGCTCGACCGGGAAAGGTCTGCCATTCACGCGGAGTGCACCGTAAAGACTTCCGGGAAGACGGGGGTTGAGATGGAGGCCCTGACCGGGGTGTCGACAGCCCTTCTCACCATATATGACATGTGCAAGGCCATTGACAAGCGGATGACCATCACGGATGTTCATCTCGTGGAAAAGCACGGCGGCCGAAGCGGAGATTTCTACTTCGACATGAGGAATTGAAGATTTACGCAAGCTTTTGCGGGTGATAGAATGAAAACAATTATTTGTATAGGCATTCCAGTGGAAGGAGCATAGAGACATGAATCTTCTTGAAGACCGGATCAAAAAGGACGGCATTTTCCGGCCGGGCGACATTCTGATAGTAGACAGCTTCCTGAACCAGCAGATGGACCCCGACCTCTTCGTCCTTATGGCAAAGGAATGGAAAGCTCGCTTCGGGGACCGGCATATCGACAAGATTCTGACGGTGGAAGCCTCCGGAATCGGTCTTGCCATCGTGGCTGCCCAGGTCTTCCACCTGCCCTGTCTCTTCGCGAAAAAGTCCCAGTCCATCAACCTCGACGGGGAGCTCTATACGGCGGAGGCCGCTTCCTTCACCCACAAGAACGTGAACAAGATCATCGTGCCGAAGAAGTTTCTGCATGAGGGCGACCAGATCCTTCTGATTGATGACTTCCTGGCGAACGGGTGCGCTCTTGAGGCCCTGATTTCCATCGTGGAAGAGGCGGGGGCTTCTATCTGCGGAATAGGCGTTGCCGTCGAAAAAGCCTTCCAGCCGGGCGGACAGAAAATCCGAAGCCGGGGCTTCGATCTTCAGTCCCTGGCCATTGTGGAAGCCATGACGGAAGATTCCATCACGTTCAAGAAGAACGACTGGATTACAATGGAGGGGTAGGCATGCGCTCCCTCGAAGCCAATGAATGGGTTTTTCTCTCAAGCATCATCTACAGGATTGAAGAAACGGCAGACGAAGCCGTCATGAGGCAGGAGCTCCTCGGCCGTCTCAGGAATATCGTCGATTATGACAGTGCGGACTTTTACCTCATCAAAGAGACGCCGGGAGAGAAGAACGTCCTGCAGGGCTGGAACAGGGGCATTTCTCCCGAACCCAGTCCCGGCGGCCGCCTCTACCGGCCTGTTTTCTATAACTGCGACCGGGACTTTTCCGAAGAATATGACGCCATCGACTACAGCCGCGGCATCGTCTACAGCGGAAAGGCCGTCGTCTACCGGGACACGGACGTACTCGAGGATGATGAACGGGTCCGGACAGAGTATTTCAGAAGGGTCTATGAGCCCAACCGCTGGCACTACTCCCTGCAGATGGTCTTTGCCTATGAGGGTCACCCCCTGGGGGCGGCCACCTTCTACCGTCTGCAGGGGCGGGAGGACTTCTCCTATGACGATGTTTTCCTCCTCGATTCCCTGAAGGACCATATTTCCCTTCGTCTCTGGCGGGACCGGATTTCTGAAGCGGCAGAGGAACGGCGGCAAAAGGAAACAGAAAAGAAACCGCCTGTTTCCGTGGCGGCGGAGCGCTATCACCTGACACCTCGTGAAGAGACGGTCCTCCGTCTCATGATGGACGGGCTGGAAAACGGGGAGATTGCGGAAAAACTTTCCATTTCCGTCAATACGCTGAAAAAGCACATTTTATCAATCTACAGGAAGATCGGCGTAAAAGACCGGGTCGGGCTTTTCAAGGCCATCCGGGAGAAAGAAATATAGAACATATGGAATAATATATGCCGGCAGTTTTCGGGCTGCCGATATTCTGACATATAACCCCAAAGTACCAGAAAAATGGAACGGGAGTGGTCTTGAAGGACTACTCCTGTTTTTTTATTATGCTCATTGGTAAGAGCAATGGGGCTGTACCTTAAAAAGGTGCGGCCCCATTTTCTTTATTACAAGAAAGGAGAGCGGAGGATATGGACGAAGAAAGAATCACTGAGCATCCCATACTCGGAACCTATGAAAAGGGACGTCTTGTGACCTTCACTTATGACGGAAAGGAAATGCAGGGATATGAAGGCGAACCCATCGCCATGGCCCTGCATGCCAATGGCGTCATGGTCCACCGTTACACGGCAAAGAAGCATACGCCCCGCGGCATCTTCTGTGCCATAGGCCGCTGCACGGACTGTGTCATGGTTGTGGACGGGGTGCCGAATGTGCGGACCTGCATGACCCCTCTGAAGGAAGGTATGAAGGTGGAGACCCAGTACGGAGTGACTACGAAGAAGGAGGCCCTTTCATGAAGCGCTATGATCTCATAATAATAGGGGCCGGTCCTTCCGGCCTTTCCGCCGCCATAGAGGCCGGGAAGCGGGGCATGTCCGTCATCGTTTTCGATGAGAACGAGCGGCCCGGCGGCCAGCTCTTCAAGCAGATCCATAAGTTTTTCGGAAGCAAGGAGCACAAGGCGAAGATCCGGGGCTTCGTCATCGGCCAGCAGCTCCTCGATGAGGCATCGAAGGCAGGAGTTGAGGTAAAGCTTTCCGCCACGGTCGTCGGCATCTATCCGGACCGGGAGGTTGTCGTCAAGATCGGCGAAGGCGTCGAGCACTATAAGGGCGATGCCATCATCGTGGCGACCGGGGCAGCGGAGAATATGGTCACCTTTGACGGCTGGACCCTGCCCGGCGTCATCGGGGCCGGGGCGGCCCAGACCATGATGAATCTGCATGGCGTAAAGCCCGGCAAGCGGATCCTCATGCTGGGTTCCGGCAATGTCGGCCTCGTCGTTTCCTTCCAGCTCATGCAGGCCGGCTGTGAGGTTGTGGCCCTCGTCGATGCGGCGCCAAGGGTCGGCGGCTACGGGGTTCATGCCTCAAAGGTGGCCCGGACCGGCGTTCCCTTCTACCTCTCCCACACGATTGTGAAGGCCGAGGGGACGGACCATGTGACGGGCGTTACGATTGCGGAAGTGGACAGCCATTTTCAGTTCATTCCGGGGACGGAAAAGCACTTCGACGTAGACACCATCTGCCTGGCTGTCGGTCTTTCCCCCATGTCCCAGCTCCTCAAAATGGCCGGCTGCCAGATGGACAATTCCGGCAAGGGCGGAGGCCAGATTCCGGTCGTCGATGAGAGCGGAGCGACATCTGTTCCCGGCATCTACGCCGTCGGCGATGTGGCCGGCATAGAGGAAGCGTCCTCTGCCATGATTGAAGGCCGTATGGCCGGTATCAAGGCGGCGGAATACTTAGGCTTTGAGGAAGTGAAGACCGGAGACGAAGAGTTTGAAAAAGAGGTAAGCGCCCTTGATGAGCTCCGCCAGGGTATGTTTGCTCCGTCAAACCGGGGAAAGAAGATAGAGAAGACAGAAGAGGGCATACCGATTTCGGAGAACCTCTTAAAGCACGGCTTCGTGGCGGACGATGAAATCGAGCGCTTCCCCGGCGTCACCCACAAGGTAGGCATTCATCCCGTCATGGAGTGCACCCAGAATATTCCCTGCAACCCCTGCCAGGACGCCTGCGCAAAGCACTGCATCCATATCGGAAGTCATATTACGGCCCTGCCGGCTGTTGAAGCCGACAGGGACTGCATCAATTGCGGCATGTGTGTAGCCTCCTGCTCCGGTCAGGCCATCTTCCTTGTCGATGAGGACACGGGAAACGGACACGCGGAAGTGACGATACCATACGAATTTCTTCCCCTTCCCAAGGAAGGAGATAAAGGCAAGGGGCTTTCCCGGAGCGGTCAGCCCATCTGTGACGCAAAGGTCGTCCGGGTACGGACCTCAAAGGCCTTCGACCATACGGCCCTTGTGACAATAGAAGTTCCGCAGGACATGGCCATGAAAGCCCGGTTTTATAAAGCGGTCTGAAGACAGAGGCCTGACTATTGATTCGGATAGCACTGCCTGCGGGGCGAACGGTCTGCAGGCAGATGAGGAGGTAAGAATAATATGAGACTTGATAGAAGCAAAGACTTAGGTCCCTGCCTTCCGAAAGAGGGAGACGACCGGATCATCTGCCGCTGTGAGGAAGTGACCCAGGGGGAGATCCGCCAGGCGGTACACGACGGCATGTTTACATTGGCTGAGGTAAGGCGCTACCTCCGCTGCGGTATGGGTCTCTGCCAGGGCCAGACCTGCGGCAAGCTCGTCGCAAGGATCATGGCCCAGGAGCTGGGCGTTCCGGTTTCGGAAATCGCCCCGGCATCTTCCCGGAGTCCTATGCGTCCCATTGAAATGGCCACATGGGCAGAGGAGAAGGAAGGAGGGCAAGTATGAAGACAGCAGACGTGATTATCTGCGGAGCCGGCATTATCGGCTGTGCCGCCGCCTACTATACGGCCCAAAAGGGAAAGTCGGTCATCGTCATCGATGCGGATGAAATCATCGGAAACGGGGGATCCTCCAGAAACGGCGGCGGTGTCCGTCAGTCCGGCCGGGATCCCAGGGAGCTTCCCCTCGCCATGTACGGAGTCAAAAATATATGGCCGCACCTTTCCGAGGAGCTTGGCGTCGATGTGGAGTACCACCAGGACGGAAACCTCCGTCTGGGAAGAAATGACCGTCATCAGAAGATTCTGGAAGGTTTGACAGACAGGGCCGTGGCCGTAGGGCTTGATGTGAAAATGATTGACGGGGACGAGGTCCGTTCCATTAACCCCTGGCTGGCCCCTGACGTTACCTGCGCCTCCTGGTGCCCGACGGATGGCCACGCCAATCCCCTGAAGGCGACGCTGGCTTTCTTCAAAGCGGCCCGCCGTCTGGGCGTGACTTTCTACTCCGGTGAAAAGGTCCTCTCTCTCAAGAAAGAAAAGGGAGTCCTCCGTTATGTCGTGACAGACCACGATACCTACAGCGCGGAGAAGGTCATTGTGGCCTGCGGATACGAGAGCCGGGCGATACTTCAGACCGTCGGCATCGATGTTCCCATGACAAAGGACTTAATCGAGTGCCTCGTAACAGAGGCAGAGCCGCCCATGTTCTCTCAGATGCTGGGGACAGCAGATGCCGACTTCTACGGGCATCAGACGGACCACGGTTCCTTCGTCTTCGGCGGGGCGTCCGGATTTGAGGCCCAGAACCTGGACTTCGGCTGCATGACGACCCATAGCAATACGGCTCCAGCCATCTGCCGGGGCATCCTCAAGTGGATTCCCAAGCTCAGGAGCGCAAAAATCGTCCGCACCTGGTCCGGTTATGAAGATGTCTGCGCGGACGGGGTGCCGGTCATCGACGCTATCCCTGAAGTGCCCGGCCTCATCGTGGCCTGCGCCTTCACGGGCCACGGCTTCGGCATCAGCCCTGTCGTCGGGCAGCTCCTTTCCCAGCTGGCCTGCGACGAGGAGACCATGCTGGACATGTCGGCGCTGCGCTATGACCGCTTCAAGGCCTGCGTGTGAAAATAAGGAGGAACTATGGATTCGACAGTTGATTTTCTATACTTAAGCGAGCCGGATATGATCAAAGCCGGCGTCAAGGACATGAAGGCCTGTGTGGAGACCATGGAGGACATGCTGGTTCTGCTGCAGGAAGGGGATTACGTCATGGGCGGGGAGAATCATAATTCCCACGGCTGCATGATCCTTTTCCCCGATGATCCGAAATTCCCGGGTATGCCGAAGAACGCCACGGACCGCCGCTTCATGGCCATGCCGGCCTACCTGGGCGGCCGCTACCAGATGGCGGGAGTCAAGTGGTACGGGTCCAATGTGGAGAACAAGGAAAAGGGCCTGCCCCGTTCCATCCTCATGATGGTCTTAAATGACAAGGACACGGGGGCTCCGCTGGCCTTTATGAGCGCGAACCTTCTGTCCGCCTACCGGACCGGCGGCATACCCGGCGTCGGGGCCAAGTACCTGGCCAGAAAGGACTCGGAGACCGTGGCCATTGTCGGTCCCGGCGTCATGGGAAAGACTTCCCTGGCGGCTTTTGCCGTCACCTGTCCTCATCTCCATCACCTGAAGATCAAGGGACACACGATGGGATCGAAGTCGACAGCCTCCTTTATCGAGTTCGTGAAGAAGGAATATCCCCAGTTCGATGTCATTGAAGAGTGCGAGACATTGGAGGAAGCAGTAAAAGACGCGGACATCATCAGCTTCACGACAACTGTGAAGACGGACCTCAGCTCCTTCCCGGTCATTAAGGGAGAGTGGGTCAAGAAGGGCGCCTTCATCTCCATGCCGTCCGCAGCCAACTTTATCGATGACGACTTCCTCGTCAACGACTGCCGCTTCTTCGTGGATAATCGTAAGCTCTATGAGGCCTGGGAGGAGGAGTACCCTTACCCGACATATCCCATCATGGGCATTATCGGCTGCAAGTTCACGGACCTGATTCACGAAAAGCGCATCACCTGGGACGATATCACGGATCTTGCCGATGTCATCACGGGAAAGAAGCCGGGGCGGAAGTCCGATGACGACATCATCATCTATTCTGTCGGCGGCATGCCCGTTGAGGACGTGGCCTGGGGCTGCAGTGTCTACCGGAAGGCAAAGGAACTCGGCATCGGTGTGACACTTCCTCTATGGGATGCGCCGGAAATGGCTTAGTCATCGGGATCCCTGAGGTTTTACATTATTCATGAATAATGTAAAGCCTTAAGAATAAAAAAACGGAAATGGTACGGAGGAAAGAAAAATGAGCGGACTCTCAAGAATCGAAGTAATCTGTGACATGGGAAAATTCACGGCCCTGAAGAAGACATTGAGTGAACTCAAGGTGGGCGGCATGACCTTCACCCAGGTCTTAGGCTGCGGCGTCGAGAAGGGAACCAAGGAATACGAAGTCGACGAAAACTATGAGATGGAGCTCCTGCCCAAGATTCAGGTGTCCGTGACCGTAGCGACGGAGAGGGTGGACGAGATCACGGACAAGGTCATGAAGGCCCTGTACACCGGCCACATCGGAGACGGAAAGATTTTCGTCTATAAGCTCGACAACGTCATCCGGGTCCGCACGGGAGACCAGGGGGAGAAGGCACTGTAGGAAGTCGTTTCTTCTGCGGCCCGTTCCGGGAAGGGGGCAGGCAGCAGGAGCTGAAAGGATTCCGAAATTATGGAAGAAAAAAAGCTCGGTCTGAAGGACGTGATCTCCGTCTCTGTCGGTCTTGTCATCGCGACGTCCTGCCTCGTGTCTCTGGGGCAGGGGGCCGGTACGGTCGGCATCATGTTCATTCCGGCCATGATCATCGCCTGCCTCTTCAATATGATCTCCATGGCGACGATGGCGGAATTAAACGCCCTGATGCCCAACTGCACCGGGGGCCTCGCCCAGTACACTCTGGCGGGACTCGGCCCCGTGCCCACCATGGTCCTCATGGTAGGCGGCTATCTCGTAAGCAATATTCTCTCCGGCGGCGTTGAAGCCTCGATTTTCGCCTATGCCATGGGAGAGGTCTTAGGCCTTCCGATTCCGAACTTCTTCTGGACAGTCCTGGCGTCGGCCATCATTCTCATTGCAAACTTAAGAGGGGTGGACATGTTTGCCAAGGTCCAGGACCTCGTAAGCTACCTCCTCCTTGGCTCCATGCTGGTCATGGGAATCATCGGAATGTTCCGCCTCGGAACGGGGCAGGTTGTGGATCAGCCGGCGGTCCTGAATTCTGACCCGGTGACGATTGTCTCCATGACGGCCGTGGCCTTCTGGCTCTTCATCGGGGCGGAGTACGCGATCCCGATTTCCAAGGATGTGAAGAATGCCAACCGCAATGTCCCCCTCGGCATGTTCATAGGGCTGGCCCTGATCTGTGTCGTCCAGTCCGTCATGGTTCTGGGCTTTCGGAACTATACGCCCTGGGCTGACCTGGCCGTTTCTCCGGCTCCCCACCTGCTCTACGGCGATGCTCTTCTCGGCAAAGCCGGGCAGATCTGGATGGCCTTTGTTGCGGCCCTCGCCGTCATCTCCACCCAGAACTCGGCTGTGCAGGGACTCTCAGCCATTCTGTCCGGCATGGCAAAGATGAACATGATGCCCCAGTTCTTCACGAAGCAGAACAAGCACCATGTCCCCTATATCGGCATGTGGTTCATTACGGTGACCATCGTCATCTGCGCCTGGATTTCCAATGACTCTTCGGACAAGATCGAGTTCCTGATTCTGGTCGGTTCGGTTTTCTGGATGCTGTCCTATATCTGCGCCCACATAGACCTCCTGGTTTTCCGTCACCGCCTGCCCAACGCCCCGCGGAACTTCAAGGTTCCCTTCGGGCCGGTGCTGCCCCTCATTGCGATAGCCGGCACGACCTATATGGTAATCAACATCTCCACGGACCCTGTAGAACGGGCAAATATCTTCCTTGTGACGGGAATCATATTCGCCATCCTCTTCATCTATTCCGTCATCTGGATCAAGGTCAAGATGAAGATGCCGGTCTTCAAACCGGTTCCCATGGAGAAGGTCCTGGCCATGGAGAACTCTATGTTTTACAAGGTGCGGATCCGGAGGGGAATCTGGCACTGAACTTAAAAAAAGTCTGCCGGAATACAGATTCCGTTGACAGATACACCATAAAGCGGACGGCACGCATTGCGTGCCGCCCGCTTTTACACTCCTTAATAATCCGGGAAGACTTACTTGTTTGTGAGGTCCGCCCCGAAGTACTTCTTCGAAAGCTCCGCCAGAGTCCCGTCGTCCCGCATCTTCTGAATGGCTGCGTTTACGGCTTCTTTCAGGGAATCCGAACCCTTCTTCAGGGGAATGGCATAGCTTGTGACATCATCGAGCTGGGCGACTACCTTCAGGTCCGTTTCCCCCGTCGTATTCAGGTAATCCTGGACGGAGGTGTCCGCGTTGATTGTCGCATCAACTGTCCCGTTCAGTACCAGTTCCATGGTCTCGGCCAGGGTGGGGACATTGGAAACCGCGGCCCCGTACTGTTCACCGAGCTCCGCATAGGTGGAGCCTGTGGAGTTGGCTGAAGTGCGGCCCTTCAGGTCATCAAAGGACGTAATGTCCGTATTTTCTTTTTTTACGACGAGGTCGATGTGGTCATAAGCATAGGGGTCAGAGAAATCGAAGGTCTCCTCCCGGTCGGGCGTGATGTCGACACCGTTTACGACTATGTCATAGACGCCTGTTGAAAGACCGGTCAACAGACCGTCCCAGGGCGCCTCCGTGATTTCCGCCTCGACGCCCAGTTCTTTGGCGATGTTCCGGGCCACCTCCACGTCGTAGCCGACAAGATTGTCGTCGGCGTCATGGTAGGAGAAGGGCTGCCAGTCGCCCTCGAGGCCGATCCGGATCTTTCCGGCCTTCTGGATACCGGCAAGAGAGGTGTCCGATGCGGCAGAGTCCGATGAGGATGTACTGCTGTCGGTGCTGCCTGAGGCTGAATCCGTGCTGCTGACGTTACCGCCGCAGGCTGCCAGGGAAAGGGCTGTGGCGCCGGCGAGAATGATGGCTGCAAATTTTTTCATTTTCATGGCATACTCCTATCTGCTGTTCTTTATGAATTCTGCTGTCCGGATGTTTTCGGGATGGGCGAAAAGGTCTTTTGACGGGCCTTCCTCCACAATTACTCCGCCCTCCATGAATATTGTCCGCTTCGAAACATCGCGGGCGAAGGACATTTCGTGGGTGACCACCAGCATGGTGAGGCCGCCCTCGGCCAGGTCCTTCATTACCTTCAGAACTTCCCCGATGAGCTCGGGATCGAGGGCTGACGTGGGTTCGTCGAAGTAGATGATTTCAGGGTCGGCTGCCAATGCCCGGGCAATGGCCACCCGCTGCTGCTGGCCGCCGGAGAGCTGGGCCGGGAAATAGCCTGCCCGGTCCTTCATATTGACTCTTTCCAGCATTTCCATGCCGATTTTTTCGGCTTCGGCTTTCGGCGTTTTCTGAACCGTGATCAGGCCCTGGGTGACGTTCTGCAGGGCGGTCTTGTTTGCAAAGAGATTGTAGCTCTGGAAGACGAAGCCTGTTCTTCGCCGGATTTCCCCGGCCTCCTTCTTCGTCATCTTCGGGAGAGAGTAGGTCCGGCCGTCAAAGGTAAGGCTTCCCTCGTCGGCTGTCTCCAGGAAGTTCATGCAGCGGAGCAGGGTCGTCTTGCCGCCGCCGGAGGGGCCGATGATGGAGATGACGTCCCCCTTTTCCACGGAGATGTCGATTCCCTTCAGAATCTCATTCGTCCCGAAGCTCTTTTTTAAATTCGTGACAGTCAGTACCGGCATAAGCATTCCAACGGAATTATATTAGTCATGATATACAAAAGTAAGACAGGTGCATTCAGGCCGCATCCTTCTTCTCATAGCGGCCCAGGACCCCTTCCAGCTTCTTCTGGACCAGGGAGAGGACCGTGCAGAACATGAGATAGATGAAGGCGACCTCTATGTAGATGGCCAGAAACTGGTAAGTCCGGCCGGCAATCCGCTGGCCGGTCATGAACATTTCCTGTACCGTGATGTTTGCGGCAAGGGAGGTGTCCTTCACCATGGAAATAAGGCTGTTCATCAGAGCCGGGAAGGCATTGCGGAAGGCCTGGGGCAGAACGATGTGCCGCATCGTCTGCGCGAAGTTCATGCCCACGCAGTAGCCGGCCTCCGTCTGTCCGAAGGGAACGGCCTCGAGGGCGCCCCGGATTGTCTCTGCGCAGTAGGCCCCTTCACAGACCGAAAAGACGAAAACCGCCGCCCAGAAGGCGTTGACGTGGAAGCCCAGACCCGGCAGCCCGTAGAAGACGATGAAGAGCTGGACCAGAAGTGGCGTTCCCCGGATGAGCCAGATATAAAAGCGGGCGATCTGGGTCAGGACCGGAACTTTCGCGTACTGAATCAAGGCGACGACAACCGCGATGACGAGGGCAATCGCAAACGAGATGGCCGTCAGCGGAATCGTAACCAGCAGGCCCTTCGAAAACAGGGGCCAGAAGGATTCAAGTATTATTTCCCAGACTTTTGACATGGGCAAATCCTACCATTTTTACAGGTTTTTGTGAAGTTGCTCCGGCAACAAATTTACCGGCCGCATTTTTTTCTTTCTTGTGAACTTTGGCTGAAAAGAAAGGGGGCACCCTTTTCGGATGCTCCCTTGCATGCCAGTTTTTTTTACATTGTGATGAGGTCATATTCTCTGGTCCCGAGGCCGATCTTCTCGCCGTGTTCCAGGGTTTCCTTCCAGGCCGTGTTGGGATTCGAGTCCTTGAAGTGCTCATGGTAGTGATGCCAGCCGGGCTTTGCGAGATTGTCCCCGAGCTGGGAGTTGCGGATGGGCTCCTGTTCATTGCAGAGGTCGACGCAGGCCTGATCGAGGGCTACGGGATCGAAGGAACACAGCATACCGATATCGGGCAGGATGGGGGCATCGTTCTCTCCATGGCAGTCACAGTTGGGCGACACATCCTGAATCAGAGTAATATGGAAGCAGGGGCGGCCGTCGCAGACGGCCTGGGTATATTCGGCCATCTTGCAGCCCAATACCTCGGCAGCGTTGTCGTAGTCGTTTTCTATTGCGTCGAAGGCGCAGGCCCCTATGCAGCGGCCGCAGCCCTTGCAGATATCCGGATCGATGTGGGCGACGCCCCTTGTGTAGTCTATGGCGTCTGAGCCGCACTCTTTTGCGCACCGGTGGCATTTCCGGCATTTCTCTTCAATGACATGGGGCTTCCCGGCTGCGTGCTGCTGCATCTTCCCGGCCCGGCTGCCGCAGCCCATGCCGATATTCTTGATGGTGCCGCCGAAGCCGGCCTGCTCATGGCCTTTGAAGTGGGTGAGACTGATGAAGACGTCGGCGTCCATGACGGCCGTACCTATGAGGGCGGTCTTACAATACTCGCCGTTCCGTACCGGGACCTCTACCTCATCCGTGCCCCGGATGCCGTCGGCGATGATGACATGACAGCCGGTCGTGACGGAGTTGAAGCCGTTCAGCTCGGCGCAGGTCAGGTGGCCTAAGGCATCCTTCCGGTAGCCGGGGTAGAGGGTGTTGCAGTCCGTGAGGTAGGGCTTTCCGCCCTGTTCCTTCACGACGTCGGCTACGGCCTTCGCGTAGTTGGGCCGGAGAAAGGCCAGATTTCCGTATTCTCCGAAGTGCATCTTGATGGCGACGAACTTGCCGTCCATGTCAATCGTTCCGATGCCGGCCTTTCTCATCAGCTTCTGCAGCTTGGCTGTCAGCGGCACATCGAGCTGGGTCCGGAAGTCCGTGAAATATACTTTTGCTTTTTCTCCCATGTCAGGTCCCCTCTTACATTCAAACAGGCCGCCTGCTGCCTGTGGCAGGCGGCCTGAACAACAACTGTCCCTATTATACTTGATAGGAAACTGTTTTTGTAATTTTTATTTGGAATAAACGGGGATTCCTCCAGGGCATGGCTGAGCAGGTGAGTGCTGCAAAACGGCTTTTTATAGATATTTCGGCACAGCGAAAGAAAATGCGGCACAAAGAAAACTGCATGGAAACGCTACCGCCAAGACCTTGTGGAGAAACATGTTTCGGAAACTATTTGCTGAATTTGTCTTGAAGCGTGTTTCCGGGTTGGCTATAATCCGCATATGTTCATGGAGGAGAGGACAGGATCCCTGATGTAAAAATCGCCCGATTCCGGTAGGGTCAGATCCGATTTCGGTTGTTCTGATACGCCCTTTTCTTTTCACATCCGCTTCATTTCCACCGGTCACATTTTTAAAAATCCTGCGGCAGGCTCCGGTCGGACGGAACCCGTGCGCAGGGTTTTTATCGGAAGAGCCCGTTTATTGTCTTTGCCCGTTCTTTTGTGACGAATTCGTCGTTGTTCAGAAAAATCACGTCATCAATCCCGTTTTCTTTTACGAATTGAAGCAGGTTCCGGTCCGTATGCCGGTAGTCGACTATGTAGACCTTGTCGTAGTGGTCAGTCAGGAAGGGGACGAAGGCGTTGCCATAGGACTCCTTGACGACGAGGGCACTGCTGCCGTCTGAAAGGGACGGATTGTCAATGGTGGCAAGGGCCTGGTCACCGGCGGCAAAGCAGGAATACTTCTGGGCCGCGTCGTAGTTCGTGACGTCGGAAATGATGTGCCAGTTCACGGTGGTGCCGTCTTTGGCCTCGAAGGTCATGTCATTTGTCGAAAGCGGGACATAGGCCGTGATGGTGTCGACGGATGCAAGGAGAGGCGGGGCCTGGCCGCTGGCCGCATAGAAGGTGCCGAGGAAGCCGTCGTATGTCCGGGTTTCGTACTCATCGAGCGGATTGGCCGTGATGCCCTTGGCCCTGCAGAAGGTCTCGTATGCATAGTAGGCCCCGAGCTGGGTCCAGTGGTGGTCCGTGCGGAAATAGATATACTCGTCCCGGTGGGCCGTCAGGGAGTTAAATACGGGAACCGTTTTCACGGCCGGGTCCAGGAGGGAATAGATATAATCTATGGCGTCCTCCTGGTCCGAGGCCCCGAGACTCTTCTGTACGTCTTCTGCCAAGAGGACGCCGGAGGCATTGGGAACTACGATATCATAAAGGGCCACATTGTCCGGAAGCTTCGAGCGGACCGTATTTACCATGGAAGCGTAGGCATCCGCGTTTTCCCTGGAAAAATAATACAGATCAAAGCCTCTCCCGTCTGCCACATATATGGAGCCCGATGCCTCGGGAGCCGCGGTAATGGCGGCAGGATCATTAGAGGCTTTCTCTCCGGCGGAAGCGGCGTCGGAGTCGTCGAGATGATTCTCATCATCGTCGTTCTGATTGGTCTCGTCACCTTCTTCCAGAATAGTCTTTCCTCCCGCTGCCTCGCTTTCGCCAGCGTCATTTTCACCTGTATTCTCTTCATCTTTCATGAGGGCGGCCGGGCTGGTCACCTTGTCTGCTTCCGGAATTTCATCCGCGGTTTTGGCAGACTGGTTGTAGACGGCTGTCGTCCGAACCCCGTATATGGCTTCCAGGCGGCTCTTTGCTGTCAGCAGACTGTCCCGGGCCGGATAGGTGTCCGCATACCAGTCGGAGAGGGCAGTGAGGAAACTTCCGTCCCAGAGGGCTTCAGGGGAAAAGGCAGGGGCTTTGGCCAGTTCCCTCTTCTCTACCTCGCTCCGGACGGGCCGCAGAGGCAGGATGAGACCGGTGATGGCGAAAAACAGGCCGACGCAGGCGATTGCTATGAGAAAAATTTTCTGCCAGAGGGACCTCTTCTTTTCATCCCGGGAAGGGGGTTCCTGACTTGTCTCCAAATGAGAAGGATTTACATTAGTCATAAAAAAATCTCTCAGAACGTATTGTATAGGAAGGGGCGGAATGTGGAGCCGGCAATGGCCGTCAGGGCAAAAATGAAGCAGACTATTGTCAGAACCAGCCGGAGACCGTACCAGGCACCTTCCGGCAGGCGGCCGTCTTCATGGCGGGTTCGCAGGGCCTTCCCCAGGTTGAAAAAGAGGGGGCTGCAGCAGAGCAGGGAGAAAATCAGAAAGAAAATATTGTTCTTTATGGTCATGCCCACGAAGGCGGAGGCGGCTCCCGTTTTTGCCCCGGTGAAGAGGCCGGTGAGGACGGTCCCCAGGTCATTGAAATTCGTAAAACGAAAAATAACCCAGCCCAGGTTCACGACGAAGAGGGTGTAGAGGCGGGCGGGGAGGCTTTTGATAAGGCGTATCAACAGATTTTGGGAAGTAGTTTCGTCTGCGTTTGATGCCGGATTTTCACCTGTCGTTTTCGCAGGCTCTTTTTCTGCATTGATGGAATCTGCAAGAGACTGAACCGATGCATCGGCTTTTTGGAGACGTTTCCTGTGAATCGCATTTTCCAGCACGACGAAGCAGAAGTAGTAGAGCCCCCATATAATGAAGTTCCAGTCAGCCCCGTGCCAGAAGCCGGTCAGGAGCCAGACGACGAGAAGGTTTAAGACCGTTCGCACAGGGCTCACTCTGGATCCCCCGAGCGGGAAGTAGACATAGTCCCGGAAGAAGGAGGAGAGGGAGATGTGCCAGCGGCGCCAGAAGTCCTTGACGGAGACCGCCGCATAGGGGTAGTTGAAGT
>CAZOYS010000003.1:0-37163 GCA_964584155.1 uncultured Lachnospiraceae bacterium | reverse complement strand
CTTCAACGCGGCTATCAACGTCTTCTTCAAGGACTGGTCCCAGGTCGTCAGCATCATTCTGCAGGTCGGTATCTGGCTCACCCCCGTCATGTGGAACTACGAGAGCATGATAGCAAACGGCATCCCCCACTGGGTATCGGTCATTATCCGCCTGAACCCCATGTTCTATATCGTCCGTGGCTACCGGGACTGCTTCATCTACAAGGCCTGGTTCTGGCAGGCTCCCCGCATGACCCTCTACTTCTGGTGCGTCACGGCCTTCTGCCTGATTTTCGGTATGTTTGTATATAACAGACTCAGACCTCACTTTGCGGATGAACTGTAACTACAGGTGCACGATGGAAGCAGTTGGCTGATTTATCAGCCAAACTGTTTCCATCGGTGCGCCGCCCATCCGCATCGAGCGTGGGTGATGCAAAGCAGCACGGAAAGCGCGAGATGCGGATGAGAATCGAGGAAGCTGCGAAGCAGCGAAGCGATTCGGTAGTTACAGTTTTCATAGAAAGAACGAAAAGAATAATATGAGCGATACACAGAGTACGAATCTGACCCCTTCCGACCCGGCCATCACGGTGTCCCACGTCAGCAAGGTCTATAAGCTTTTCTCCCGCCGTCGGGACCGCTTTCTCGACGCCTTCGGAAACGGGAAGAAGAAGCATTATACGGAGAGCTATGCCCTAAACGACGTCTCCTTCGCCATCGAGCGGGGGCAGACCGTGGGCATCATCGGAACGAACGGGTCGGGCAAGTCCACGGTTCTCAAGATCATCACCGGGGTCCTGACGCCGACCGAAGGGGAAGTGAAAGTTGACGGGCGGATTTCCGCCCTCCTGGAGCTGGGCGCCGGCTTCAACCAGGAATATACGGGCATTGAGAACGTCTACTTAAACGGGACCATGATCGGTTTTTCCAAGGAGGAAATCGACGCCAAGCTCGACGACATCCTCTCCTTCGCCGACATCGGGGAGTTCGTCTACCAGCCCGTCAAGACCTATTCCTCCGGTATGTTCGTCCGTCTGGCTTTTGCCGTGGCCATCAATATCGACCCGGAGATTCTGATTGTCGATGAGGCCCTGTCTGTCGGGGATGTCTTCTTCCAGTCCAAATGCTTCCGCAAGTTCGAGGAATTCAAGCGGGAGGGGAAGACTATTCTTATGGTGTCTCACGACCTCTCATCCATCCGGAAATACTGCGACAAGGTCATTCTTTTAAATAAGGGCGTGAAGATTGCCGAGGGCGAGCCCGCGAAGATGATCGACCTCTACAAGAAGATCATGGTGACCGGAAACGGCGAGGGCATCCGCTCCGTTTCCGATATCGAAAAGGCTGCGGCCGGTGAGCTGACGGTTTCCGACGAGGAGGCCGGCGGAGAGGAAGAGAAAAAGCCCACCATCGCAGAAGAGAAGAAGGACCTGCTTTCCGATGTCAGGGACGGAAGCACCTGGAAGAGCCATTTCACGGTCAATCCCAACGTCAATCCCTACGGTACGCTTGAGGCTGAAATCGTGGACTTCGCGGTTGTGGACTCCGAAGGCGCCCTGACCACGTCCATCATCAAGGGCAGCCGTTTCTCCATCAAGTCCAAGGTCCACTTCCACTCCGACGTGGAGGATCCGATTTTTACATTTACGATTAAAACACCCAAGGGCACGGACGTGACGGGCACGAATACGAATCTCGAAAAGAAGTCCGTCGGAACGGCCCATGCAGGAGAAACCTATGTCTGCACCTTCACCCAGGACATGAACCTGCAGGGGGGAGAGTACCTGCTTTCCATCTCCTGCACAGGCTACGACTCCGCGGGGGAACTGCACGCTTACAACCGCCTCTATGACCTTCTGAACCTGACTGTTATCTCAGAGAAGAATACGGTCGGTTTCTATGACATGAATTCGGAGACGACGATCGAAAAAGTATGAAAAAGCGTTTTGCAAGGAATATGCGCTGTGCGGCTCTTGTCCTTGTCATTGCCGCCCTCTTCACACTGGGACTGACCCTTTCGTCCTGCGGAAGGCAGGTTTCCGGCGAAAATGCCGTCACAATCTGCCTCGTCCGTCACGGGGAAGCAACGTCGAATATCGACGGGGTCTACGCCGGGAAAAATACGGAGTCGCATCTGACGGAAAACGGAAAAGCCCAGGCGGAGACGCTGGGGAAAGCAATATCCTTCATATCCTTTGACCGGGCTTATGCATCTGAAATGACGCGGACGCAGGAGACGGAAGACATTATCCTTGAGAATAATGTAAACCCCGTCCCCCAGGTCGAAGTCAACGCCGGCTTCGATGAAATTGACTTCGGAAAGGCAGATGGCATGACGTCTGCCGATGCACAGGCGGCCTTCGGAGATGACCTTTTCGGCACATATGATGATGCGGACTTTTCCGCTCCGACGGGCGGGGAGTCGGCCAATCAGCTTGCCAACCGCATCAATACGGCCATGACGGCCGTGGTCTCCGCTTCGGATAACGCCGGAAAGACGATTCTCGTGACCGGCCATTCCTCGGCCGGCTGGTGGCTGCAGAGCATGTGGCCGGACAAGTGCAGTGACAGTCTGAAAAACGGTTCCCTTACGGTCCTTCGCTATCAGGACGGGAAATGGGGCCTTCTTCTCTATAATGAAACGGATTTTACGGACATTGAGACAAGGTACAAGGAGACGGTAAGATGATCAATGAAAAATATAAGGAACGCCTGAACAATAAGAGCATCATCCGGGACCTGGCCGAATACGCGGCAAGGCGGGGGAAAGAAATCGGATACGACAACGTATTTGATTACAGTCTCGGCAACCCTTCCGTGCCCACGTCTCCGAAATTCACGGAAGCTGTCATCGATATGTACGAGCACGAGGCTCCGATGAAGATCCACTCCTATTCCCCGACCCTCGGCATCTTATCCGTGCGGGAGACAATTGCGGCCTCTTTGAAGCGCCGTTTCGGCATTGACTATGAGGCAAAGCACATATTTCCTGTCTCCGGTGCGGCCGGGGCACTGGCACACGCATTGCGTGCTGTCACAAAACCGGGCGACACGGTCCTGACCTTCGCCCCCTTCTTCCCGGAATACACCCCCTATGTCAACGACACCGGAGCGGTCCTGAAAGTGGTTCCGGCCAGACCAAAGGACTTCCAGATCAATTTCGACGAGTTTGAAAAAATGCTCGATGAAAACGTGGCGGCCGTCCTCATCAATTCCCCGAACAACCCCTCCGGCATCGTCTATTCGGAAGAGACCTTAAAGCAGCTCTCGTCTATGCTTTCTGATGCGGAGAAGAAGTACGGCCACGACATCTTTTTAATCAGCGACGAGCCCTACCGGGAGATTGTCTTCGACGGGAAGAATTGCCCCTATCCTAGTGCTTACTACGCCAATACATTATCCTGTTATTCCTTCTCCAAGGGCCTGTCCCTGCCGGGAGAGCGTATAGGCTACATAGCCGTAAATCCCGCTGCCTTCGGCGCCGACATCCTTGTCCCTATTTTCGGACAGATTTCCCGGGGCATCGGCCACAACTGCCCGACGGCCACCATGCAGCTTGCTGTCGCGAAGGTCATAGACGAAACGGCCGACCTCTCCGTCTACGAGACGAATATGAACCTTCTCTACGATAAGCTTGTAGAGCTCGGCTTCACGGTCGTCCGGCCGGGCGGGACCTTCTACATCTTCCCGAAGGCATTAGAGGACGACGCCAATGAATTTTCGAAGAAGGCCATGAAATATGACCTTATCCTCGTGCCGTCCGACAACTTCGGCTGCGAAGGGTATTTTCGCATGGCATACTGCATCGACACGGAGAAAGTAAAGCGGTCTCTGCCGGTTCTGGAAAAGTTTGTTCACGAGGAGTACGGAAAGTAATGGGGGCCATATATGTATGCCGCCACGGGCAGACGGACATGAATGTCCGGGGCTGCCTGCAGGGGCGGACGGACACGCAGCTGAATGAGACCGGACGGGAGCAGGCCCGGGGAGCGGCGCAGTTCCTCCGGGACAATGAAATCCTGATTGATGAAGTCCGGACCAGTCCCCTGTCCCGGGCCGTTGAGAGCGCCGAGATCATTTCCGGCATCCCCCACGAGCTCTTTACCATGGAGCATTCCCTGATCGAGATGTCCTTCGGAGACTGGGAGGGCCTGGCCCTGGATAGTCTGCCGCAGGAAGAGAGGGACCGTTTTTTCGAAAACTCAGATCTTCACCCGGCGCCCGGCGGGGAGACGGCTTCGGAGGTCATCGATCGGGTCGGGAAATTCTTAGGCATGATGAAGATGCGGCGGCGCTATCAGGACCGGAACATCCTTCTCTCGAGCCACGGGGCCCTGATCCACGGCCTTACCTGCTATGTGAAGGGGCTTCCTCCGGAAAAGTTCTGGACGATAAAAATCGCAAACTGCGAAATCCTGAAACTGGACCTCGACGCCATGAAACTTGAGACAATATTCCCGGGCTATGTCGGTGAAGCCAGGGTCGGCTGAAACAGGAGAAGTGATAGGGGCAACAAAAGGTCTGCCCTGTGTGGAATAGACTATTATTCGTAGGGAATGGATGAGGACGAGGATATGACAAACGAAGAGATGGTTAGTGAGATTCAGCGCCTTAAAAAAGACCGGGATGCGGTCATCATGGCCCACTACTATGTTCCCGGGGAAGTACAGGACATCGCCGACTTCATCGGGGACTCCTTTTTCCTTTCGAAGAAGGGAACGGAGCTTTCCTGCCGGACAATTGTTCTGGCCGGCGTCCGCTTCATGGCCGAGTCCTGCAAGGTACTGAACCCGGAAAAGACGGTCCTCCTGCCGGCCTCCGACGCGGACTGCCCCATGGCCCATATGGCGACCGTGGAGAAGATTAAGGAGCAGAGAAAGCTTCATCCTTCCGATCTGGCTGTTGTCTGCTACGTGAATTCGACCGTGGAGATCAAGGCCGAGTCCGATGTCTGCGTGACCAGCGCCAATGCCGTGAAGGTCGTCTCCGGTCTCAAAGAGCACTATATCTACTTCGTTCCGGACCAGAACCTGGCCCACTATGTCGCGAAACAGCTTCCGGACAAGGAGTTCATTTTTAACGACGGCTACTGCCATGTCCACCACGGGGTTTCGGTCGAGGATGTGAAAGAACTGAAGGCCTTCTATCCCGATGCCCCGGTCCTTGTCCATCCCGAATGCCGGGAGGAGGTCCTCTCCCTCTGCGACCACATCGGCTCCACCTCCGGCATCATCAATTTCGTCGGCACTTCGGATGCGAAGGAGTTCATCATCATCACGGAATGCGGCGTGGAGGCAGAACTCAAAAAGCGCTATCCCGATCGGATCTTCCACTTCCTTCCCATGGAGCGTGGACAGAAGGGGACGGAGGGCGGCTACGCCATGGTCTGCCCCAATATGAAGAAGGTTGTCCTTGAGCGGGTCTATAATGCTCTTAAGAATAATGAAGAACAGATCGTTCTCACGGACGAGCTCATGGCCCGGGCGGCCGCTCCCATGGAGAAGATGCTCGAGCTTTCAAAGTAATATAGATGGGAACAGGCCCTTTGCATTTCCTGACGGACCTGCGGTGAAATTCCGAACAAAAAGAGGAAATTATGGACAGATACTATGACGTGATAATCGTAGGCTCCGGGGTGGCCGGCTGTTTTACGGCCCTCCACCTGCCCCGGGAGACGAAGATTCTCATGATTACGAAGGGGGACATAGACGAGAGCGATTCCTTCCTGGCTCAGGGCGGTATCTGCGTACTCAAAGACGATTCCGACTACGACAGCTTTTTCGAGGATACCCTCCGGGCCGGCCATTACGAGAACCGGAAGGCTTCCGTCGACATGATGATCCGCTCCTCGAGAAGCGTCATTGAGGAGCTCATGGACGACGGGGTCGAGTTTGCCACCAAAGACGGGGAACTCATCTATACCCGGGAGGGAGCCCACTCCACGAACCGTATCCTCTATCACGAGGACGTGACAGGAAAGGAAATTACGAGCAAACTTGTGGCCAAGGTCCAGAAGCTCCCGAACGTGACCCTTCTCACCCACACCCAGATGATCGACATCCTCTGCCGGGACAATATCTGCGACGGGGTGGTGGTACGAAACGAGGAGACCGGGGACCTGATTCCCGTCTTTGCCGGCAACGTCATGTGGGCCTGCGGCGGCATCGGGGGCATCTATGAAAACTCCACGAACTTCCCGATTCTGACAGGGGATGCCTTGGCCATTTCCATCCTGCACCACATTACTCTTGAACATATCAACTACGTTCAGATTCATCCCACGGTCCTCTATTCGAAGAAGCACGAACGGCGTTTTTTGATTTCGGAATCCGTGCGCGGCGAAGGGGCCCTGCTCCGGGACAAGGACGGAAACCGTTTCGTAAACGAACTGCTTCCCCGGGACCTTCTTTCCAAGGCCATCTACGAACAGATGGAGAAGGACGGGACAGAGCATGTATGGCTGGACCTCACGGCCATTACCAAGGTCGATGTCAAAGAGCGCTTCCCGAATATTTACCAGCATTGCCTCGATGAAGGCTATGATGTAACGAAGGACTGGATTCCGGTCGTGCCGGCCCAGCACTACTTCATGGGCGGGGTCTTCGTGGACCAGAACAGCCACACGTCCATGCGCCACCTCTATGCGGCCGGCGAGGTCTCCTGCAACGGGGTCCACGGGGCCAACCGCCTGGCCTCGAACTCCCTGCTCGAGAGCCTGGTCTTTGCAAAGACCGCGGCCCTCTATATGACGGAGCATCCGGAAGACGAAGAGTACCAGGGCAGGGTCCGGATTCCCGGTTCTTCCCTGCAGGGCTTCTCCCTCTTCGGGGACAGGTCTGCAGGTCCGGACGAGGACGCTGAAGGCCCGGAGGCATCTGCCGGGACAGCCCATATCTACGACGGGAAAGGGTATCTGGCGGCGGCAGAGGCTCCGTCAGTGGATGAACTGGCATCCGTGTATGAGCTGACACCGGACGAGTACCGGGATGCCGACCTCTATGCCCAGAAGAACAAGGCCCGGATCTGGAACGAGATTCACAACGAAGAGCGGCGGCAGAAGGAAATCAAGAACAAGCGGTTCTCTTAAAATGCATAATTCATAATGCATGATTTTTCCTGTGCCGAATGAACGGAGAAGAATATGAATAATATTACGATGAAGATGCACGTCGATGATCTGATCCTTTCTGCTTTGCGGGAGGATATTTCTTCTGAGGACGTGTCGACGAATGCGGTCATGAAAGCGGCCGTGCCCGGGCAGGCCGAGCTCATCTGCAAGGAGGACGGGGTCCTCGCCGGCCTTGATGTTTTCCGCAGGGTATTCGAGCTCTTTGACGACGGGACAACGATCGAAGTCCTCTCCGCGGGCGACGGCAGTCTCCGCAAGAACGTCTTTGCCGACCCTGCCGGGGCCGGAAAGAAGGATCGGCCATTCATGGACGGGGATTCCATCAGAAAGGGCGAGAAGATAGCCCTTGTGAAGGGGGACATCCGGACCATCCTTTCCGGGGAGCGGACGGCCTTGAACTACCTGCAGCGCATGAGCGGCATTGCAACCTATACCAGAAAGTGCGTCGAAAAGCTCGAGGGGGACGGCATCACTTTGCTTGATACGAGAAAGACCTCCCCCAATAACCGCATCTTCGAGAAATACGCAGTGCGTGTAGGCGGAGGGCAGAATCACCGCTACAACCTTTCTGACGGGGTTCTTCTGAAGGACAACCACATCGGAGCGGCCGGCGGAGTCAGGGAAGCCATTGCCGCGGCAAAGGCCTATGCTCCTTTCGTGCGGAAGATTGAAATCGAGACCGAGAGCCTTGACATGGTCAAAGATGCCCTCGAAGCCGGGGCTGACATCATTATGCTCGACAATATGTCCGTGCCCGATATGAAGGAAGCCGTGAAGCTCATCGACCACCGGGCCGAGGTGGAGCTTTCCGGAAACTTCACGCTGGAAAACATGGAATCCGCCCGGGGCATAGGGGCCGACTTCGTCTCCTGCGGGGCCCTGACCCACAGCGCCCCTGTCCTTGACTATTCCCTCAAGAACTTAACGAGGCTGGCCTGACATGGGGGCAGCTGAAGAAGGAAAGAAAGCATCTTCCGCGCCCGATGGCCCGGAGCGGAAGGAGATCACCCTTTCCACATCCTATGGGAAAGTCCGGGGGCTTTTTGCGGACCCGGCCGGTGACGTGGTTTCCTTCCGCGGCATCCGCTACGGGCGGGCGAAACGCTACGCCTTTGCTGAAGAGGTCTTTCACGCTGAAGAGGAGGTCTATGATGCCACCGCATTCGGAGACTGTCCCTACCAGCACAGGGCCTTTCTGCCGGAGACCCGTTTTCCGGAGGGCAGCGCCGGGGCTTTCTACTATCACGAATTCCGGGAGGGGGTCCCTTTCACCTACAGTGACGACTGCCTCTTCCTCAATATCTGGACGAAGACGGCGGCCATTCCGGCCGCCGCTGTCTCTTCTCCGGAAGGTCTGAAGACGGGGACGCAGAAGAACCTGCCCGTGGCGGTATTCTTCTACGGGGGCTCTTTCACGGAGGGCTCGTCCGATGAAAAGACATTTTCCGGCGAGGCCTGGGCGGAACATGACGTCATCCTCGTGACGGTCAATTACCGGGTGGGCCCTTTCGGCCTCATCTGTCTTCCCGAAATAGAGAAGCAGTACGGACACACGGGAAATATCTGTCTCCTGGACCAGTTCACGGCCCTCATGTGGGTCCGTCATCATATCGCCTCCTTCGGCGGGGACCCGGACAATATCACCCTGATGGGGCAGAGCGCCGGGGCCATTTCCGTGCAGGAGTTTATCGGATCCCCTCTGACCGAGGGGCGTTACTCGAAGACCATCCAGTTTTCCCTGGGCGGGGCCTCCCGCATCCTGGATACCGGAGGCCGGACCCCGGGAAAAAACTATCCCTTCTGGGAGGAGGTCATAAGACAGGCGGCTTCGGATTCGGGCGTCTATGCCCTTGCCGGTTACCATGCCGGGCCGGACCCGCAGATTTACGGGGAAGGCTTCCTCGATGTTCTCCGGGAGATTCCTCCGGACGTCATGGAAAAGGCCTTTCTCGCCGTCGAGAAAAAGAGGCGGGATTCGACTCCGGTAGAGATGCCGGTGAAGGATGGGTATTTCATCACTCATTCCTCGGTCGAGGTCCGGGACAGGAAACTCTTTCACCCCTGTCCGGCCGTCATCTCCGTCACGAAAAACGATCTGGCGGCCCCCGTACTCCGGGCCATGTCGAGACAGTTCACGAGAATAATGAAAAGCACGGGGACGCCGGCCTATGAAGTCCGCTTCAACCGCCTTCTTCCCGGGGACAGGAAGGGTGCCTTCCACTCCTCCGACCTCTGGTACATCTTCGGAACGCTTGAGAACTGCTGGCGGCCCTTTACGAAGGAGGACTATGCCCTTTCGGACCTAATGATAGATTACTACACCTCATTTGCAAAGAGCGGAAAGCCGGACGGGGCCGCAGAGACCGGGCCCACTGTTTTTGATGTGCAGGAATGAATATGGTATAATTTGCGTAAAATTTGTATTTGGCACGCGGAACAGGAAAAAGATTATGAATCCAAATGACAATCAAAACGGCAAGAATGGCGGGAATGACAACAACAGGCAGCCCATCATTGTCCTGATTCTCCTCTCCCTTGTCGCCCTCTTTATCACAAGCTTCATCTATAATGCGGCCGGAAGCCGGTCCACCCAGGAGATTTCCTATTCGAAATTTCTCTCCATCGTGGAGGAGGACAAGGTCAAGTCCGTCGTCTTTTCAAGTGACAAGATCAATATTACATTGAAGGACGGGGAAAGCCTTTCATCGGACGACAGGAATACGGAAGAGTCCTTCGCCGACTCCTACTTCAAGACGACAGGGCAGACCCTGAAGATTACCTACTATACGGTCTACTTAAACGACCAGGACCTGCTGCCCCTTCTGAAGGAGCACAAGGTCGAGATCAAGGCCGAGGGCACGGACAATACTTATGCCATCATCATGAATGTCCTGTCCTTTGTGATCCCTCTCGTCCTTCTCTGGGTCATCTTCGGTGTCTTCATGCGCAGGATGGGCAACGGTACCTTCGGCGTCGGCAAGTCCAATGCCAAGGTCTATGTGGAGAAGTCCACCGGCGTCACCTTCGCTGACGTGGCCGGCCAGGACGAGGCCAAGGAATCTTTGACAGAGGTCGTCGATTTCCTGCATAATCCCCAGAAATACAAGATGATCGGGGCCCGGCTCCCCAAGGGCGCTCTGCTTGTCGGCCCTCCCGGAACAGGAAAAACTTTGCTTGCCAAAGCGGTTGCCGGAGAGGCAGGCGTTCCCTTCTTCTCCCTGGCCGGTTCCGACTTCGTCGAGATGTTCGTCGGCGTCGGCGCCTCCCGGGTCCGTGACCTCTTCGCGGAGGCCCAGAAGGCCGCGCCCTGCATTATTTTCATAGATGAGATCGACGCCATCGGAAAGTCGAGAGATTCCCGCTACGGAGGCGGTAATGACGAGCGGGAACAGACTTTAAACCAGCTCCTTGCCGAGATGGACGGCTTCGATTCCTCGAAGGGTATCCTGATCCTGGCCGCCACGAACCGGCCGGAAGTCCTTGATAAGGCCCTGCTGCGGCCCGGCCGCTTTGACCGCCGCATCATCGTGGACCGGCCCGACTACAAGGGACGTCTCGAGACCCTGAAGGTCCATGCCAAGGACGTCATGCTGGACGAGTCCGTCGACCTTTCCGCCATCGCCATGGCTTCAGCCGGGCTTGTCGGATCGGACCTTGCCAATATCATCAACGAGGCGGCCATCATCGCGGTAAAGCACCATCGGCAGTTCGTGAACCAGGACGACCTCTTTGACGCCTTTGAGCTTGTGGCCGTCGGCGGCAGCGAGAGGAAAGACCGGCCCATGTCGGATGCCGAGCGGAAGATTGTCTCCTATCATGAAGTCGGTCATGCCCTGATTACAGCCCTGCAGAAGGACGACACCGAGCCTGTCCAGAAGATTACAATCGTGCCTCGGACCATGGGGGCCCTGGGCTATACCCTGCAGACGCCTGAGGAAGAGAAGTTCCTGCAGACGAAGGATGAGCTTACGGCAAAGATCACGACCTACATGGCGGGCCGGGCCGCGGAAGTCCTTGTCTTCCATTCGGCCACAAGCGGTGCGGCCAATGATATTGAAAACGCTACAAGTATTGCCCGCAATATGGTCACCCGCTTCGGTATGTCCGAGACATTCGGCATGATGGGTCTTGCCACGGTTTCTGATCAGTACCTCGAAGGCCGGGCCCAGCTTACCTGCGGGGATGAGACGGCTTCGAAAATAGACGGAGAAGTGAACCGAATGATTCAGACGGCTTATGACAAGGCCTACAAGCTTCTTGAAGAGCACCGCCATTCCCTGGACCGTATTGCCGCCTACCTCTACAAGAAGGAGACCATTTCCGGCAAGGAGTTCATGAAGCTCTTCCGCATGGCGGAAGGAATCGAACCCACGGACGAGGATGCTTCCGTCACACTTGACGCGGCAGCTGCGGATCCTTCCAACACGATTTCACCTGATGCCCTTCAGGCTGTAGAGGAAAAGCCGGAAGCAGATGTGGCTGAGAATGCAGGAGACGCAGCACAGGCAGCTGAGACACAGGCTCCGGGGGCAGGAGATGAATCCGCTTCTGCGGAAACGTCAGACGTTTCGGCGGAGGCCCCTGCAGGAGATTCTTCCGGCGGACAGTCCGTCTGATTTCTATGTTCAATATCGAAGAAGAACTGAAAAAGATTCCGGATTCCCCCGGCGTCTACATCATGCACGACGCAGACGACGTGATCATTTACGTCGGCAAGGCCAAGAGCCTGACGAAGCGGGTCCACCAGTACTTTCAGCCCTCCCACGACGAGGGGGTGAAGAAGAAGCAGATGGTGGCCCACATCGACCACTTCGAGTACATTGTGACGGACTCGGAGCTGGAGGCCCTCGTCCTCGAAAACAATCTCATAAAGGAAAACCGTCCCAAATACAATACTCTGCTTCGGGACGACAAGACCTACCCTTACATCAAAGTGACCCTGGAAGAGACATTTCCCAGGGTCCTATTTTCGCGCCGCATGAAGAAGGACAAAAACCGTTACTTCGGCCCCTTCACTTCGGCGGAAGCAGTCCACGAGACGATCGACCTCGTAAATAAGCTCTATGGCCTCAGGACCTGTTCCCGGAAATTTCCCGAAACCATAGGAAAGGAGCGGCCCTGTCTCAACTACCACATGAAGCAGTGCAGCGGGGTCTGCACGGGGAAGGTCTCCGAAGAGGAGTACATGAAGCAGATCCAGGCAGCCCTGGACTTCCTCGGCGGAAATTACCAGGCCGAGGAGCAGCGCCTCATAGAGAAGATGAACGCAGCCTCCGAAAATATGGAATTCGAGCAGGCCGCCCGCTACCGGGACCTCCTCGAGGCCGTCCGCTTCTGCATGAACCGGCAGAAGATCACGTCGTCTGATGAGGAGGACAGAGATGTTGTCGCCTATGCGGCCGACGACGAGGACGCGGTATTCCAGATCTTCTTCGTCCGGGGCGGCCGCCTCATAGGGCGCGACCACTACCACATGGCCTTAAATGTCCGAAACGAGACGGAGACCCTGCTGGAAAGCTTTCTCAGTCAGTACTATTCCGGGACCCCCTTCATCCCCCATCAGATTTTCCTCCAGGAGGAGGTGCCGGGGAAAGAGGTCCTCGAGCAGTGGCTCTCTGAAAAGCGGGGCTCAAAAGTTTTCCTTGTGACCCCGAAGAGAGGGAAAAAGGAAAAGCTCGTGGAGCTGGCCCAGAAGAACGCGGAACTCATCCTCTCCCAGGACAAGGAGCGGATCAAGCGGGAAGAGGGCCGGACCATAGGGGCCGTGAAGGAGATTGCGGACCTGCTCGGTCTTCCGGGTATAGAGCGCATGGAGGCCTACGATATTTCGAATACTTCGGGCTTTCTCTCCGTCGGTTCCATGGTCGTCTTCGAAAAGGGCAGGCCCAAGCGGTCCGACTACCGGAAGTTCCGCCTCAGGACCGTGGAGGGCCCGAACGATTACGCTTCCATGCGGGAAGTCCTGACCCGCCGCTTCACCCACGGGCAGCAGGAGCTTTCGGAGGCAGAAGCGGAGGAAGGCAGTGAAAGCGAGCTTTCGAGCTTCACCCGCTTTCCCGATGTCATCATGATGGACGGGGGACGGGGCCAGGTCAATATCGCCCTCGATGTCCTCAAAGAGCTGGGCCTTTCCATTCCGGTGGCCGGCATGGTGAAGGATGACCACCACAGGACGAGGGGCTTATATTATAATAATGTGGAGCTCCCCATTGACCGGAGTTCCGAGGGCTTCAAGCTCATCACCCGATTGCAGGACGAGGCCCATCGCTTCGCCATAGAGTACCACCGGTCCCTGAGGGGAAAGAATCAGGTCCATTCCTTCCTTGACGACATCGAAGGAATAGGCCCGGCCCGCCGCAAGGCCCTGATGCGGGAGTTTGCATCGGCTGACGAGATGGCGCAGAAAACGGTTGAAGACTTCATGGCTATTCCGGAGATGAACAGGGAGGCTTCGGAAAATCTTTACCGGTATTTTCACCCGGAGGCTCTTTCCGGGGAGACCGGGGCCGCCTCCGGTCAGGGGGAGCCGCCGGAAGCTGCCGCTTCCGGGGAGGATTGACAAGGCGGCGTCCGGGGATTACATTATCCATGTTGCCTTTTGAAACAGGCGGAAACGCTGATATCGGTTTGTGAGGAGGAAACGCTTAATGGCACAGGGCGCACAGCTCAAGAAAATAGCCGACCGGCTGCAGCTTAAAAATTTCACGCCGGAGATTGATCTTTCGAAGTGCGTGGTCAGTCTTTCGGACGTCAACCGGCCGGCCCTGCAGCTGAACGGCTTTTATGAACACTTCGAGGCCGACCGGATTCAGCTAATCGGCATGGTGGAGTGGGCCTACCTTTCGACGAAGACGGAGGACGAACGGGTGGAGACCTTCAAGAAGCTCCTCTCCTATGATATTCCCTGCATCATCTTCTGCCGGGACTTCGTGCCGGAGGAGGACCTCCTTGCCATCGCCCGGGACCGGGGCATCCCCTTCCTGGGAACCCCCAAGGCCACGTCCTCTTTCATGGCCGAGCTCATCAATGTCCTTTCTTATGAGCTGGCACCCACGACCTCCATTCACGGTGTCCTTGTCGATGTCTACGGCGAGGGTCTTCTCATCACGGGCGAGAGCGGCATCGGAAAGTCCGAGGCCGCCCTCGAGCTCGTCCGCCGGGGTCACCGCCTTGTGGCTGACGACGTCGTGGAAATCCGCCGCATCAACGATACGACTCTCATGGGCTCTTCCCCGGCAGTGACCCGTCACCTCATAGAGCTCCGCGGCATCGGCATCATCGATGTCAAGTCCCTCTACGGCGTCGAGTGCGTCAAGGACAATCAGAAAATTGACTTCGTCATCAAGCTCGAGGACTGGCATCGGGAGACGGAGTACGACCGCCTGGGTCTGAACGACGAATACATGGATATTCTGGGCCTGAACGTCGTCTGCCACTCCCTGCCCATCCGGCCCGGCCGGAACCTGGCCGTCATCTGTGAGACAGCCGCCGTCAACCACCGGCAGAAGAAGATGGGCTATAATGCGGCCGCCGAGCTCTACCGCCGCGTGGAGTCCAATATCGCAAAGGCCCAGAATCCCCAGGACTTGTCATGAGGTTTGTCATGAGGAGGGGCCCGATAGAAGGCTGAAAAGCCTTCTATTGGGAAGAGTCCTGATGACGGGGCCAGAGCCCTGAAGACGGGCCCGCAGCCCTGATGACGGATTCGAGCTTAGAATCGGATTGATGCGTAAGCCTTCGGGGTTTACATTAGTCATATATGGAACTATTCACAGCAGTTTTGAAAGAAGAAGAAAATGGAAAGACCGAACGCCTGGAAGAAGTACAAGGCAGGCTCCAAAGACGATGACAAGCTCATGAAGTTCTGCGACGAGTACAGAACCTTCATTTCCACCCACAAGACGGAGCGGGAGTGCGCTTCATTTTTTGCCGCTGATTCCGGCTTCAAAGACCTCGCCGGCCTCATCGGAAAGAAGAAGAGCCTGAAGGCCGGAGACCGGGTATACCTCCTGAATCACGACAAGGCCCTGGCCATGTTCATCATAGGAAAGAAACCGGTTTCTGAGGGCCTTAATATTCTCGGGGCCCATATCGATTCCCCCCGCATGGACTTGAAGCAGAACCCCCTCTATGAGGACACGGACATGGCCCTTCTCGATACCCACTACTACGGGGGCATCAAGAAGTACCAGTGGGTGACCCTGCCCCTGGCCCTGCACGGCGTCATTGTGAAGAAGGACGGGACGAAGGTTCCTGTCTCCATCGGCGATGACCTGTCGGACCCCGTATTCGGCGTGTCGGACCTTCTCATCCACCTGGCTGCCAAGCAGATGGAAAAGAAGGGGGCGACGGTTGTTGAGGGCGAAGCCCTCGATGTCCTGGTCGGTTCCCGGCCCCTTGACGAGAAGACGGCAGAGGAACTGGCTGAAGCCGCAGGCCTTTCAAAGAAAGAGGCAAAGGCCGGGGCGGCCAAGGACCTCGTGAAGAAGAATATACTCTCTCTACTGAAGGAGAAGTACGGTATCGAAGAGGAGGACTTCCTCTCCGCTGAAATAGAGGTCGTACCGGCCGGGGAGGCCAGGGACTATGGTTTTGACCGCAGCATGATCATGGGCTACGGGCAGGACGACCGCGTCTGCGCTTATCCTTCCTACAGGGCCATGAAGGACTTCAGGGGCGTTCCGGAAAAGACGCTTGCCTGCCTGCTTGTGGACAAGGAAGAGATCGGCTCCGTCGGCGCCTCCGGCATGCAGTCCCGCTTCTTCGAAAACGCTGTGGCAGAGCTTGTATACCTGACGGAAGGGAAGGAGAGCGAGCTTGCCGTACGACGGGCCCTCACGAATTCCAAGGCCCTTTCTTCAGATGTCAGCGCGGCCTTTGATCCCAACTATCCCGATGTAATGGAAAAGAAGAACGCCGCCTACTTCGGCCGGGGTCTTGTCCTCAATAAGTACACGGGAGCCCGGGGCAAGTCCGGAAGCAACGATGCCGGTGCCGAGTATGTGGCCGATGTACGGAAGATTTTCGACGACGCCGATGTGGCCTTCCAGACAGCCGAGCTCGGAAAGGTGGACCAGGGCGGCGGCGGCACCATCGCCTACATTCTGGGCAACTACGACATGGACGTCATCGACTCCGGAGTGGCTGTCCTCAATATGCACGCCCCCTGGGAGATTACGAGCAAGGTCGATATCTATGAGGCCTACCGGGGCTACATGGCCTTCCTGAAGAATGCATGAAATAAATTCGGGCGCCGGCCTCTGCCGGCGCCCTTTGCAGTTTTCGGCACTCTTTGTCACATGGGTGAAATAGCAGAACTTGTATGGATGAAGCGATAATCAGAGAAATCAGAAAGAGGACTGTCGTCGTATCCGTCGATGAGCCTATGAGCCTTCACACGACTTTTCGGGCAGGCGGAAAGGCTTCCTGCTTTGCAGAGCCGACAGGGAAAGAACTGGCGGCGCTGCTGTCCTTTGTGTCGGCGGAAGAAATACCCTGTTTCATTCTGGGCAACGGGTCGAATGTCCTCTTTTCCGATGCCGGCTTCGACGGCCTTGTGATCGGGCTCGGCAAGCGTATGTCCGGGATTGCGGCAAACGGAACGGTACTCACGGCAGAAGCGGGGGCCCGGCTTTCCTCCCTTGCAAAAACGGCTCTGGAGCACTCCCTGACCGGCCTTGAGTTTGCCTCCGGCATCCCGGGCTCCGTGGGCGGCGGCGTCTTCATGAATGCCGGGGCCTACGGGGGAGAGTTAAAGGATGTGGTCACAAGCGTGACTGCCCTGACTCCTTCCGGGGAGCGAAAGCACTATACAGCGGAAGAACTGGATCTTTCCTACCGCCACAGCATCTTCTCCGACAGGGCTGCGGGAGAGGTCATTGTTTCGGCCTCCTTTTCCCTGCAGCCCGGGATTGCCGCGGAAATTTCCGCGAAGATGCAGGACTTAAACGCCCGCCGGCGGGAGAAGCAGCCCCTCGAGTATCCTTCGGCCGGCTCCACGTTTAAGAGGCCGGAGGGCCATTTCGCCGGAAAGCTGATTCAGGACGCCGGGCTCATGGGCTATACCGTGGGCGGGGCCATGGTGTCGACGAAGCACGCGGGGTTTGTTGTAAACACAGGGAATGCTTCGGCCTCCGACATCTATGCAGTCATCACCCACGTACAAGTGAAGGTTTTTGAGAATTCCGGTGTTCGTCTGGAGCCGGAAGTCCGGCTTATAGGATTGTTTGGATGATTTTGGCGAACATTTGTAGCGAAATATAGCTATAGGACCAAAGCAGACGTGTATATTGGCGGAGATTTGTAGCAAAATATAGCTATAAGACCAAAGCAGACGTGTATATTGGCGGAGATTTGTAGCGAAATACGGTTGTAGAGCCAAAGCAGACGCGCGTTTTGGCGGACATTTGTAACGAAATACTGCTGCAGACCCAAAGCAGCGGAGGTAAAGCATGCAGCTTCTGATACTGACCGGCATGTCCGGGGCCGGCAAATCTACGGCCTTGAAAATTCTTGAGGATATCGGCTTCCTCTGCGTGGACAATCTTCCCATTGCCCTGCTTCCTTCCTTTGCGGAGGTGAGCGGACAGAAGGAGGGGGATCGGCGGCTGGCTGTCGGTATCGACATTCGGAATGCCGATGCCATTACGGACCTGAAGGGGGCTCTGGAGGAAATGGGCTCCTTCCGGACCAACTGCCGGATTCTCTTCCTCGATGCCGACGACGAGGCTCTGGTCAAGCGCTATAAGGAGACCCGGCGGACCCACCCCCTTGCCGAAGGCCGGCGGGTTGAGGATGGCATTGCCGATGAGCGGAAAGAGATTGAATTCCTGAGGGAGCGGGCGGACTACATTATTGATACGACCCACCTCCTGGTGCGGGATCTGAAAGCCGAGCTCGAGCAGATTTTTGTCGAGGACAAGAATTTCAAGAACCTCTTCATCACGGTTCTGTCCTTCGGTTTCAAATACGGAATTCCCGCCGACGCGGACCTGGTCTTCGACGTCCGCTTCCTGCCAAATCCCTACTATGTGGACAGCCTTCGCCCCCTGACCGGAAACGAGGCGGCGGTCCGGGACTATGTCTTTCAGACCCCGGACGCGGAGACCTTCGTGGGGAAGACCACAGACCTCATCAGCTTCCTTCTGCCCCGCTACGTGGCAGAAGGGAAGACCTCCCTCGTCATCGCCTTTGGCTGCACCGGGGGCAAGCATCGGTCCGTCTGCATGGCCAATGCCGTCATGAAGCGTCTGTCGGCGGACACCTCAGGCAGCTACGGCATCCGCATTGAGCACCGGGACATCGACAAGGACAAGAAACGGGGCAAATAGTGTCATTTTCGTCAAAAGTGCGGGATGAACTGGTGGAAAAAACCGGCAAAGCCCGTCATTGTCTCCTGGCTGAACTTGCTGCCATGAGTCTTTTTTCGGGAAAATTCATAAAAAATCAGGGCAAATGGCAGTTTTTTTTGGAGACCGACCGACCCGGGATTCGGGCGAAATACTTTACTTTGCTTTTACGAACGCTTAATATAAAGGACGTTGGCGGCGAGTATCTAAGCCCCGCCGCTGCTGAGTCTCTGATGACCGCCGCTCATCTGGCCCCCGGGCCCGATGGCTTTCCGGTCCTTACCGATTCGGTCATCATCATGCAGGAGTGCTGTCGAAAGTCCTTTCTGAGAGGGGCTTTTCTTGTTTCCGGGTCTGTTTCGGATCCGGACCGGTCCTACCACTTTGAAATCGCTGCGAAGGATTCGGATTCGGCGGCAATTCTCAGGGACCTGATCCGGGACTTCGGCTGCGATGCGAAGACCGTCCGAAGGAAGAACCGCTATGTCGTCTATCTGAAGGACGGGGCGGACGTCGGAGAACTCATGGCCCTGATGGGGGCCTCCCAGTCCTTCCTGACATTTGAGAACGACCGGGTGGTCCGGGAAGTCCGGGGGAATGTCAACCGCAAGGTGAACTGCGAGACGGCGAATATCGAGAAGACCGTCAGCGCCGCTGTCCGCCAGCTTGAGGCCATCCGCCTCATCGATGAGACATCCGGCATCAATTCCCTTCCGGAGACTCTCCGCGAGATAGCGGCCCTCCGCCTTTCGCATCCGGATATGTCCCTGACGGAGCTCGGAAAGCTGACCCACCCGCCCATTGGAAAAAGCGGGGTCAATCACCGCCTGCGGCGGATATGCGAGATTGCAGAGAATTTACCCGGTTCACGGAAAGCATGACGACGGAGAATGCTTACGGCTTTATGCTGAAGCGTACCGCGAATGACAGCAGAAAACGGCAGAAACACTTAGAATTTAGGAGGTAAGTGGTAATGCGCAAGGATGTGGTAGTTCAGATGGACACATCTATGGAAGCAACCCCTGTAGCACATCTGGTATCCCTGGCAAATCAGTTTTCCAGCCGGGTATACTTTGAAATGGATACGAAGAAGGTCAATGCCAAGAGCATCATGGGCATGATGTCTCTCGTCCTCATTCCCGGCACGAAGGTCACCGTGGATGCCGAGGGCGACGACGAGGAGAAGGCCGTTCAGTCCATTGAAGCATTTCTGACGAAGTGAATGTTTCTGCTGGCGTGACGCCGCAGCAGAAGATATAATACATCCGGTTCCTGTAAAGGACCGGATTTTTTTCTTTTATTTGGAAACGTTGTAAGCGCCTGTAATTCGAAGAATTCTTTCGGGGGGATATCCATGAAGCGGCTCCTTTTCATCTACAATCCCATGTCCGGCCAGGGCAAGGTCAAGGCCAATCTTTCCGACATGGTGGACATCTTTGTGAAGGCCGGCTACGAGGTCACCTGCTATCCGACCCAGGCCAGCCGGGACGCCGTGCGCAAGGCTGAGGCGGACAGCGCCGCCTATGACCTCGTCGTTGTGTCCGGCGGGGACGGGACTCTCGATGAGGTCGTGACCGGCATCATGAAGGCCGGCAGCAAAACCCCCATCGGCTACATCCCGGCAGGTTCCACGAATGACTACGGCAACTCCCTCGGCATAGACAAGCACTTCACGGACGCGGCCCAGATCGCGGCCACCGGCATGCCCTACACCGTCGACGTCGGCGGCTTCGGGGAAGGCTACTTCGTCTATGTGGCCGCCTTCGGCATCTTCACGAAGGTCTCCTACGCAACGCCCCAGGACAAGAAGAATACGTTCGGCCACGGGGCCTACCTCTTCGAGGCGGCGAAGGAACTTAAGGACATTCCCTCCTACATGATGCAGGTCGAGTACGACGGGAATGTGGTTTACGACGACTTCATATACGGCATGATCACGAACTCTAAGTCCGTGGGCGGCATGACCGGCATCATTCCGGGGGATATCAACTTAAACGACGGGGTTTTCGAGGTAAACCTCGTGAAGAACCCGAAGAACCCCATCGAGCTTTCCGAAATTGTGGCCTACCTGACCGGGACCCGCAAGGAGTCGACCCTTGTCTATTCTTTCCAGACCAGCGACATGACCCTGTCCTGCGCGGACGAGGTTCCCTGGACCGTGGACGGGGAGTACGGGGGCGCCTATTCGAAGATCCGCATCCGAAACCTCCACAATGCCGTTACCATCATGGTGGAGAAGGACCCGGAGAATTCGTGAGAATAATATACATCCACCTGTCCGTACGGATTTTTCTCCTTTGTTACTGTTCACGGGGCATAGCCCCGCAAACAGTAACAACCTGACCAACAGGCGGCCCGCAGCGGCGCATGGAAAGTTCGCAACAAGTGCGAAGCGACGCTTCGCTGCTGCAAAAACTTTCTCGGGACTGCTTTGCAGCCCTCGCGGTACCCGTGAACTGTAGCTCTCCTTCACAGGAACATGGCCGCCCTGCAGAAATTTTCTTGAGATTGCAGGGGAGAAGACGTATACTATCTACGTTGAGCTTAAAACCTCACAGAGGGTTTACATTAGTATCATGAAATGATTTCAGGAGGTAAAGTACAATGCTCGTTAACGCAAAGGAAATGCTGGACAAGGCCAAGGCCGGAAACTACGCCGTAGGCCAGTTCAACATCAACAATCTCGAGTGGACGAAGGCCGTTCTGCTCACGGCAGAAGAGGAGAAGGCTCCTGTCATCCTCGGTGTATCCGAGGGTGCCGGCAAGTACATGACCGGCTTTGACACGGTTGCTGCCATGGTCAAGGCCATGGACAAGTCTCTCGGCATCACGGTTCCTGTAGCCCTTCATCTCGACCACGGCACCTATGACGGAGCGAAGAAGTGCGTTGAGGCTGGCTTTACTTCTATCATGTTCGACGGTTCCTCCCTTCCCATCGAGGAGAATGTCGAGAAGACGAAGGAACTTGTAGCCCTGGCTCATCAGCACGGCATGTCCATCGAGGCTGAGGTAGGCGCCATCGGCGGCGAGGAAGACGGCGTTGTCGGCATGGGCGAGTGCGCAGACCCCGCAGAGTGCAAGCGGGTCGCAGACCTCGGCATCGACTTCCTGGCAGCCGGCATCGGCAATATCCACGGCGTATATCCCGAGAACTGGAAGGGCCTGCAGTTCGACGTTCTGGCTGAGATCCAGAAGCTGACCGGCACCATGCCCCTCGTTCTTCACGGCGGCACCGGCATCCCCGATGACCAGATCAAGAAGGCTATCTCCCTCGGCGTTTCGAAGATCAATGTAAACACGGAGTGCCAGCTCGTATTCGCTGCCGCCACCCGTGAATATATCGAGGCAGGCAAGGACAAGCAGGGCAAGGGCTTTGATCCCCGGAAGCTCCTCCTTCCCGGCACGGAGGCCATCAAGGCCAAGGTCAGGGAAAAGATCGAGCTCTTCGGTTCCAATGGAAAGGCTTGAAATTTTCGAGGAAAAACTTTATATTCTTTCTGAACACAATGGGGTGCGATTTACAAGGTAAGTCGCACCCTTTTTGTATAGCAGTCCGACGCCATTTGAAAGGGCTGCGGCAGGCAGAGCCCATTTTTCCGCCTGTTGAAACCATATGTAAAGGAGAGTGAAGAAATTGGAAGAGACGAAAAGCGTTGACAAGATCTTCGGTGAGAACGTCTTCAATGATGCGACCATGCAGCAGAGACTTCCCCGGAAGACCTATCAGAAGCTGAAAGAGATCATTCGCGAAGGCAAAGACCTCGATCTCGAAACAGCGAACGTCGTGGCCCACGAGATGAAGGAATGGGCCATTGAAAAGGGCGCTACCCACTACACCCACTGGTTCCAGCCCCTGACAGGCGTCACGGCCGAAAAGCATGACTCCTTCATCACGGCCCCCCAGGAAGACGGCAAGGTCCTGATGAGCTTCTCCGGTAAGGAACTCATCAAGGGCGAGCCCGATGCATCGAGCTTCCCTTCGGGCGGCCTGCGCGCCACATTCGAGGCCCGCGGCTACACGGCCTGGGACCCGACTTCCCCGGCTTTCATCAAGGAGAATGCGACAGGCCCCATCCTCTGCATTCCCACGGCTTTCTGTTCCTACACGGGTGAGGCCCTCGACCAGAAGACCCCTCTGCTTCGTTCCATGGAAGCCGTAAACAAGCAGGCGCTGAGAATCCTCCGCCTCTTCGGGAACACGACTTCCCAGCGGGTTACGTCCAGCGTCGGCTGCGAGCAGGAGTACTTCCTGATTGACCGGGAGAAGTTCTTACAGCGGAAGGACCTGATCTACGCCGGCCGCACCGTCATCGGGGCCATGCCTCCCAAGGGCCAGGAGATGGACGACCACTACTTCGGTTCCATCCGCGAGCGCATCGGGGCCTTTATGAAGGACGTCAACGAAACGCTCTGGAAGCTCGGCGTACCCGCCAAGACCCAGCACAACGAGGTGGCTCCCGCCCAGCACGAGCTGGCGCCTATCTATGAGACGTCCAGCGTTGCCATGGACCACAACCAGCTCATGATGGAGACTCTGAAGAAGGTTGCATACCGTCACGGCCTGCAGTGCCTGCTTCACGAGAAGCCCTTCGACGGAGTCAACGGCTCCGGCAAGCACAATAACTGGTCCCTGACCACGGACGACGGCATAAACCTCCTCGATCCCGGCAAGACCCCTCACGAGAACATGCAGTTCCTTCTGGTTCTGTCCTGCATCCTGAAGGCCGTTGATGATCACGCAGCCCTCCTGCGCCAGTCCGCAGCGGATGTCGGAAACGATCACCGGCTGGGCGCTTCCGAAGCGCCTCCCGCCATCATCTCCATCTACCTCGGCGACCAGCTGGCCGATGTCGTGGATCAGATCATCGCCACGGGTTCAGCCAGCCACAGCCTGGAGGGCAGTAAGCTCGTAACCGGCGTTTCCACCCTTCCCGATTTCATGAAGGATGCGACGGACCGGAACCGGACGAGTCCCTTCGCCTTCACCGGCAACAAGTTCGAGTTCCGTATGGTAGGTTCTGAAGCCTCCATCGGCAACCCCAACATCGTCCTCAATACGATCGTTGCCGAGGCCTTCTCGGATGCCGCAGATGAACTCGAAAAGGCTTCCGACTTTGATTCTGCAGTCCATGATCTCATCAAGAAGCAGATCATCGACCATCAGCGGATTGTCTTCAACGGAAACGGCTACTCCGACGAGTGGGTTGCCGAAGCAGAGCGCCGCGGCCTGCCCAATATCAAGACCATGGTGGATGCTATCCCTGCCCTTACGGCGGATGATTCCGTCTCCATGTTCGAGAAGTTCGGCGTATTTACAAAGACTGAGCTTGAGTCCCGGTCCGAGGTCGAGTACGAGACCTATTCGAAGAAGCTCAATATCGAAGCCAAGACCATGATCGACATCATCAGCAAGCAGGTCATCCCTGCGGTCATCAAGTATACGACCGTCCTTGCCGATTCCATCACGTCCGTTACCGCAGCCGTTCCTTCCGCTGATGTTTCGACCCAGCGGGAGAAGCTGACCGAGGTATCGAAGCTTCTGACCGAGGCAAATACGGCTCTTGAGACCCTTGTCAAAGAACAGCAGGCAGCCGAGGCTGTTGAGGAGATGGAGAAGCGGGCGCACCAGACCTGCGACAAGGTCGTTCCCGCCATGGCCGCTGTCCGTAAGCCTGTTGATGAGCTGGAAATGCTTGTGGACAAGGAATACTGGCCGATGCCTTCTTACGGCGACCTCCTTTTCGAAGTCTGAAAAGAATAGTTAAACTTGCAGCCCCCCGGCCCGCTTCGCGGGCCGGGGGGCTGCTTTTTGTCGCTTGCTTTGTTTGCCTGTTAAATCGATACAATCAAATACAATTTCAGACCCTACGAGTCGCTGTTTATGTGCCTGCCAGGAAACTGAAAAATCGGGTTTGACAGGCAAATCGATACAATCCTGTACAATTTCGTTCCCTACCCGTGCGGCTTTTGCGGCACCTATGATTTTTGCGTTTGCCTGTCAAACCAATAGAAAATCCGCTATAATAGGTTTGTTTCCGGTTCTGAGAGGAGTGCCGCTTCGGCGGTATTGCCGGTGTCCAGGTGCATACATAGAATGACTTTCCTGTGGAACACACGGCAGCCGGAGACATTTTTCAAGACTTTTAAGGCTGTTTCTCTTCTTCCTGTAATAGCTTCGAATGGCGAAATGACAGGGAAAAGCCTGTGCATCCGGCATATGGATCTGGAGGAATTTATGACGTTGTCAAAAGAAGCTGCTTCCCGTCTGCAGGAATGGAAAGAAAAACTTCCGGGGGGAAGCCCGCTGGCAAAAGAACTTGCGGAGATGGAAGGCGACGAGGACCTTCTCACCGAGCGCTTCGGAGCGGAACTTTCCTTCGGGACGGCGGGGCTTCGCGGCAGGCTCGGCCCCGGCACGAATGCCATGAATGTCGTGACAGTGGCCCGGGCGACGGAAGGGTTGTCGAGATATATAGAGAAATATTTTTCGGAAATTTCAGCAAAGAGCGGTGCGGCCGGATCTGACAGGGAAGCGGCAGAGGCAGGTACTGCGTCGATCCAGACAGGAGTAGCAGCAGCTGGGCCGCTGCCTGAAAAAGCAGTCGTCATCGCCTTCGATCCCCGCCATATGAGCCGGGAATTTGCGGAACTTGCAGCGGCAATATTTGCCAGTCACGGCATCCGGGTCTACACCTTCGACGGCATCCGGCCGACGCCGGAGCTGGCCTATCTCATTCGGGCTAAACACACGGTTTCCGGCCTCAATCTCACGGCCTCCCACAATCCCAAGGATTACAACGGCTACAAGGTCTACTGGGCAGACGGCTGCCAGATTTCAGGAGAGGTGTCGAAGGGGATTGCGGCGGAGATTGATGCGCTTCCCTACTTTCCGGAAGAAGCAGTGTCTTCTTTTGAGGAAGCACAGAAGACCGGTCTCATTACCATGTGCGGCGAGGTCGAAGACCGAGCCTATCTCGAAACGATTGAGGCCCTGGCTGTCCACACGAATGCAGCAGATCTCGACCTTTCCATTCCCATCGTCTACACACCATTGAACGGGGCCGGCTCCGTTCCCTTCATGAGAGTAATGAAAGACCGGGGGTTTTCCAATGTCCACATCGTGGAAGCCCAGCGGGACCCGGATCCGGATTTTACGACGGTCGGCTACCCGAATCCTGAGGATCCGAAGGCCTTCGCCCTCGCCGAGAGGCTCGGGCTTGAAACAGGCGCGGAAGTACTTCTGGCGACGGACCCGGATTCCGACCGCTTCGCAATTGAAATACGGAATCATGCGCGAGACACACGCAGTGCGGATACAAATGGAAAAACACGCAATGCATGCACAGAACGAAAGGCGGAAGGAAAGGGCGGAGCCGCCGAAGGCGCTGCGACGCCCGTCACGCCGGCCTACATCCCCTTGAACGGGAACCAGACCGGGTATCTTCTCCTTTCCTACATTCTCGAAGGGAAAAAGGAGACAGGAACCATGCCGGCGGGAGCCGCAGCCGTCCGCTCCATCGTTACATCTCCTCTTGGCGACCGCATCGCTGCAGCAAACGGCGTCGCCATGTTCGAGGCGCTGACAGGATTCAAGAATATCTGCGGGACGATTCCGACCATGGAAAAGTACGGCCTTTCCTACGTCTTCGGTTGGGAAGAGTCCGTCGGCTATGCATCCTGCCCGTCCATCCGCGACAAGGACGGGATTTCCGCAGGGATGCTGGTGGCCGAGGCGGCTGCGTTCTACCGGAAGCAGGGGAAAACCCTTGCCGAGGCCCTTTCGGATATTTATGTAAAGTATGGATTCTTCGCAGAGGACGAGCCCTATATTATTCATGAAGGACTCTCCGGCAAGGCAAAGATTGAGGGGCAGATGGCGGACCTCAGGGAGCATCCTTTCACAAAAGTCGCCGGGCAGGATGTAAAAGAGGTCATCGACTTTGCAGATGGATACACGCAGCGCGTGTCAATTCCCAAGGAGTCTTTTGATGTGAATACAGGCGGCAGAGACGTGCAGATGCAGGATACGGCTGATTCACGGACAGGCGGAAAAACGGGTGAGTCTGAGCATAACGTGGAGAATGTCATTCCTTCCTCAAATGTCCTGAAATACGTTCTCTCCGGCGGCACCGTCTTCTTCGTGCGTCCGTCCGGGACGGAGCCGAAGATCAAGTTCTACTTCTATTCAGAGGGGACAAGCCTCGCCGATGCAAAAGCAAAGAATGCTGCCGTGAAAGAGGAAGTACTGAAGCGCTTCCGGTAATAGGAATGGCCTTGTCAGCAGGGGGACGGTTCTTATGCGCGCACCTTCAGGGAATGTGCACGGGAACCCGTCCCCTTGTTTGCATTTTTCGGACGAAATCACACGAACTCTCCCCCTGCGCTCATTCTTAATCAATTCTTAAACGTTCCCTCTCTTTTTTCTTAAACTTCCCTCCGCTATAATCATATTCGTAAACGGAGGTAATGGCATGCCGAAAATACTGATTGTGGACGACGACGCGGATATCCGGAACGCCCTCGGAATCTATCTGAAGGCGGAGAATTACGACATTGTGTCCGCAGCTGACGGACAGGAGGCTCTTAAGGTTCTGAAGGAAGGCGGAATCGACCTCGTCCTCCTCGACATCATGATGCCGGGGATGGACGGAATTACGGCCCTGTCGAAGCTCAGAGAGTTTTCAAACGTTCCGGTGATATTGGTGACAGCGAAAAGCGAAGACACGGACAAAGTCTTAGGCCTCAACGTCGGCGCGGACGACTACATCACGAAGCCATTTAGTCCCACGGAGGTCATCGCCCGCGTGCGGTCCCAGCTTCGGCGTTACAAGGTCCTGGGCGGCAGTCCCTCTTCCGAGAATAATATTTTCTCCGTCGGCGGTATCACCCTTGATGATAATGCAAAGCGCGTCACCGTGGACGGGGAGGAGGTCTCCCTGACTCCGGCCGAGTATGCGATTCTGGCGCTTTTGATGCAGCACCCCGGCAAGGTTTATTCGACTTCAGAAATCTACGAAGCCATATGGCACGAGGGAAATACCGGAAGCCGCAGCGCCATCGCTGTCCACATCCGCCACCTCCGGGAGAAAATAGAGATTGATCCGGCAAATCCCCGTTACCTCACCGTCGTGTGGGGCCAGGGCTACCGGATGGAGGATACCAATGGAAGAAAATAAACTGAAAAAGCGTGCAGAAGAAGGCCCTTTGATGGATGGGACAGAGAGTATGCTGCACGGGGTAAATGCCGCTGCACAGCAGAATATGGGAAACGCCAACGGGGAACCCGGTCCGCAGAAAGAAGCTTCCGGTCACAAATATTTGGAAAGCACAGCGATGAAAGTGCTCGGCCTTCTTGGCATCTGCGCCCTTGTCACCGGGGAGGTTTTTGATTTAGGCGCCCTCTGGTTTGGAGCAGCCTACTGGAATACCGATCAGCAGCTGTCGGATTTTTTTGCTTTTGCGAATTTCGGGCACGCTTATATGGTGCCTCTGGTCTTTGCCTGTATCGTGGGTTTTGTCCTGATGATTGCCCTTATCATCTTCGAACTTATGGCGGCCGGGCATCGGAAGGACGGGCAGGTGCATCTCACGTGGATTGACAAAATCCCCTTTGACCTCTTCACCTTTCTTGCCCTCACCCTGATTTCCATCTACTTTGTAATGGACGTCGAGTACGGTATACTGCCCCCTTATGTAGGAGATGGAATCATTACAAATCTTTGGGCTGCTGCAGCATTGCTTGATGTGGGAGCCCTCCTGATTGCTATCTATTTCCTGAGCCTGGCCCGCCGCGTCAAGGCCCACGCATTTCTTAAGAATAATATTATTTTCTGGATCTGCCACGGCATCAAGAAGTTCTTCATCTTTCTTGGAAGTCTGATTCCGAATTTCTGGAAGCGGATGTTGATCCTTGCCTTTTTTGCCATCGTTCAGATTGTATTGCTGATGTTTTACAGAGAATACGGCTGGTCTGTCGGGGCGGATATCCATCCACTGATATTCTGGCTCTTCTTCCTGCTGGCCCTTGCCCTCGTTCTCTGGTCCTGGTGGATGCAGAAAGTATGCTTTGAAGAGGCTGAGGCTATCCGGGCGGGCGACCTTTCCAAGAAGATTCCGGAAGACAAGCTGAAATACATGACGGGCTCCCTCAAGGCACACGCCGAAGACTTAAATTTCATCCGTGACGGGGTAGAGGATGCGGTGAATGTCCGCCTGAAGTCAGAGCACCTGAAGACCGAACTCATCACGAATGTGTCCCACGACATCAAGACGCCGCTTACATCCATCATCTCTTATGTGGATTTGCTCAGCAAAGATCATACGGAGGAAGAGGAGAAGCAGTACATCGATGTCCTGAAAAGGCAGACCGAGCGCCTGCGGAAGCTGACGGAAGATGTGCTTGAAGCGTCGAAAGCCGATTCCGGCAATGTGGAAGTACATCTGGAGAAGACTTCTGCGGCTGAAATCGTGGAGCAGGCTCTCGGGGAATATGAAGAGAAACTCAAGGCGGCAAATTTGGAAACTGTCGTGAATGTACCGGAGGGCCTCTATGTGACTGCTGACGGCAAGCTGCTCTGGCGGGTTCTGCGGAACCTCCTCTCCAATGCCGCCAAGTATTCTGCCCCGGGCTCGCGGGTATATATCACTGCCGTTCCGGTTGGGGTTTCAACAGGGAATGGTCAGGCGGCAGGAGGAAGCACGCAGACTGAAGGATCTGCATGTATGGCGGGCGCAGGGCAGCCAATAGGTACGGCACAGGCCGCAGGTGGAGCGCATGCGGCAGGCACATCAACTGGGGTGTCTGTTGGCAGCAGCTTTGCAACAATTGAGATCAAGAATGTTTCGAAGGACATGCTGAACGTCTCCGCCGATGAACTCATGGAACGCTTCATCCGAGGCGACGCTTCCCGCCACACGGAAGGCTCCGGTCTCGGTCTCGACATCGCAAAATCACTGACGACCCTGATGGGCGGGACCTTTGAAATTGCCATCGACGGCGACCTCTTCAAAGCCATTATCCGACTGCCGCAGGTCTGAATTTCTTTGCCTGTTACCCCCTGTTTTTCGGTTTCCCGTGAACCGCAGAAACAGGGCTTTTTCATGCCTGAAGTTGTACGGGATTGTATCGATTTGACAGGCAAACGTAAAAACCGCAGGTGCCGCAAAGCCGCACGGGTAGGGTGCGAAATTGTACAGGATTGTATCGATTTGCCTGTTAAACCCGGTTTTTCAGTTTCCTGGCAGCCGCATAAACAGCGGCCCGTAGCGTTAAAAATTGTATTTGATTGTATCGATTTGACAGGCAAACGTAAAAACCGCAGGTGCCGCAAAGCCGCACGGGTAGGGAACGAAATTGTACAGGATTGTATCGATTTAACAGGTAAGCAGAGCGGGGAGGTAAGCAGGGCGGAGTGGTAGCGGCAAGCGGAGCGGCAGCGAAGCGAGCGAACGGAAACGAAAGAAGGGAGCAAAAAAGGCATCCTCAACGAGGATGCCTTTGAATCGCTGGCCCACGTGGATTCGAACCACGAAAATGACGGAGTCAGAGTCCGCTGCCTTACCGTTTGGCTATGGGCCAATATGAATGTCCTGCCGGTCCTTTTCCGGACAAGCAAGTGCTATTATAGTCATCTGTTTCGGAGATTGCAAGCAGAAATTTGAAAATTTTTCAGCACAAATAATAAAAATGCTTTTGTATGCTGATAAGCGTCTTTATTCTGCGTGGCCTGGCGGCGAAACTGCCCGGAAACACATATAGCGAGCATGGTTTTCTGAAAAATTTATCAGAGGAAGATCAGCTTCCCGTCCGCAAAGGCATATTTGACGGCATCCCCTTCAGTGAAGCGGGCCCTTCCGGAAACGCAGTCCGTGACCAGGGCTTCGAGGGGGACTCCATCCGGACAGAGCACAGAGAGGGTGACAGCTGCGCCGAAGTCCGAGCCTGTGACGGGAATCTCCTTCTGCCTGAGGAGATAGTCGATCTTTCCGTAGTCATTGTAATCGGAAACAATCGTGCAGCGTCGGCCCGTCTTTCTTTCAGCGAGGACGGAGGCGTCAATGGCAGCGAGGCTTGCGTCCCGGTAGGCGGCGGAAAGTCCCCCGGTTCCGAGAAGAATGCCGCCGAAGTAGCGGGTCACGATGCAGAGGGCATTTGTGAGTCCGCGGTTTGAAAGGCTGTCGGCAATCTGCTTGCCGGCGGTCTGGGAAGGCTCCCCGTCGTCGGATGAACGCATGAGGTCTGTGGGAAGGCCTGCTTTTTCCCCATCAATAATATACGCGAAGCAGTTGTGCCGGGCGTTATAGTGGACCTTTCGCGCCGCCTCGATCTCCGAGAGAGCTTCCTCTTCGGAAGTGACCCGCAGGAGCTTTCCTATGAAGCGGGATTTTTTGCGGACGATTTCCGCCGTGCCGCCTGCTATGATTTCAAATCTGCCTTCACTCATGGTTCTTGAACTGCCCTGTATCCAGAGCCTTTCTCCCTGATATTTTCACTATCGTTTCCGGCTGCTGCCTTTGACTTCCGGAATTTTGTATTCTGAATGTTTTCTGTTATAATGCAATAGATTTTGCGGATTGTAAGGCGCCTGCCCTTCCTTTCAGGGGACAGGGGAGTACGCGCTTACATTAGTCATAATAATATATGAAAATCCGCCGTTTGAAAATCGGAGATTGCATTCTTATATGAATTACAGCGAAGAAAATGTAAAGAAGCGGAAGGCCCGGAACCACTCGTCCAGGCGGAGGGCGGGGAAGACCTTCCTGTTCACCTTCCTGAAGACGGTCCTTGTCCTGCTCATCGTCTTTGTGGCGGCGGCCGTCGTCGGCGGGGGCCTGTATGCCAAGCGCCTCATCGACCAGCTGCCGGATGTTTCCACGGTGGACATTTCCCCGACGGGCTATCTTTCGACCATCTACGACAAGGACGGGGGCGAGATCCAGACCCTGGCGGCTTCCGGGGCCAACAGGGAGTACGTGACCCTGGACCAGATTCCGGACTACGTGCAGAAGGCCTTCGTGGCGATCGAGGACGAGCGCTTCTATAAGCACAACGGTATCGATATCCGGGGTATCCTGCGCGCCGGCTTCACGGGCCTGACGACCGGGCACTTCTCTCAGGGTGCATCGACCATCACCCAGCAGCTTCTCAAGAATAATTATTTCACGGACTGGACCTCGGAGTCTACGACGAAGGAAAAAATCGACCGGAAGATTCAGGAGCAGTACCTGGCCCTGCAGCTCGAGAAGGTCACGAGCAAGGAGACCATACTCGAGAACTACTTAAACACCATCAATCTCGGTCAGAATACCCTGGGCGTTCAGGCGGCAAGCGAGCGTTATTTCAATAAGTCCGTTTCGGACCTCACCCTTTCCGAGGCGGCCTGCATCGCGGCCATCACCCAGAACCCGACGAAATACAACCCCCTGAAGAATCCTGAGAACAATGACGCCCGCCGCAAGCAGGTCCTGAAGAAGATGCTGGAACTGGGCTTCATCACGGATGAGGGTGAATACGACGCAGCCGTGGCCGATGACGTCTACTCCCGCATTTCCATCGTGAACAATGAAATCGCGGACAATACGACGAATTACTTCGTGGATGCCCTGACCGACCAGGTTATCAACGACCTGATGGAGCAGAAGGGGTATGATGAGACCGAGGCCTACCGCCTGCTCTACAGCGGCGGCCTTACCATCAATTCCACCGAAGACCCCAAGCTTCAGGCCATTGTTGAAGAGGAAATTAATAATACCGAAAACTACCAGAACGACCCCAAGGTTGCCGTTTCCTTCCGCCTGACGGTCCAGCATGCGGACGGGACCTACGACAATTACAGCGACCAGACCATGCTGTCCTATTATCAGGCGGCAAACAAGAACTACTCCATCAATTTTTCCACTAAGGAAGAGGCGGATGCGGCTTACGAGGCCTATAAGGCTGAGATGGTCGGCCCTACGGACAAGATTCCGGACGGGGGCGAATTCGTCACCTATACTGTTCAGCCCCAGGCGGCCATGACCGTCATAGACCAGACGACGGGACATGTCGTAGCCCTCGTGGGCGGAAGAGGAGATAAGACCGCTTCCCGGACCCTGAACCGGGCTACGGATATCACGAGACAGCCGGGTTCCACATTCAAGGTCCTGGCGGCCTACGCTCCGGCCCTTGATTCGGCCGGTCTGACCCTGGCCACGGTCCAGGACGACGCTCCCATGTCCTATGCGAACGGGACCCCTCTCCGGAACTATGACAACAGCTACAAGGGCCTTACGAATCTCCGCATGGCCATTACCAAGTCCATGAATATCGTCACGGTCAAGACCCTGACCCAGATCGGAACGGGGCTCGGCTATGAATACGTCAAGGACTTCGGTATCACGACCCTTGAGAGCGGGGACAACAATCAGGCCCTGGCTCTTGGCGGCATTACCCACGGTGTCACGAATCTCGAGCTGACCGGGGCCTATGCCACGATTGCAAATCAGGGCAAGTACAATAGGCCCGTCCTCTATACGACGGTCAAGTCCCGGTCCGGGCAGACCATCCTAGACTCCACGGACAATACAGGAAAGCAGGTCCTGAAAGAGACGACGGCCTGGCTATTGACTTCCGCCATGGAAGACGTCATGACGAAGGGGACCGGCGGGAAGGCCAATTTCTCTGGTCAGGCCGTGGCAGGAAAGTCCGGTACGACAACGAAGGACCGTGATACGGTCTTTGCCGGCTTCACTCCTTACTACACGGCTGTCATCTGGGGCGGCTACGACGATAATACGCCCCAGTCCTCCACCTCATATTCGAAACTCGTGTGGAAGGCTGTCATGAGCCGGATTCACGAAGGCCTCGAATATAAGGATTTCGTCAAACCCGAAGGCATCACAACGGCGACGGTCTGCCGCAAGTCCGGCAAGCTTCCTATAGAAGGCGTCTGCGATGCGGACCCCAGAGGCTCCATGCTCTACACCGAGTACTTCGCGACGGGAACCGTACCGACGGATACCTGTGACCACCACACTCGGGTGGATATCTGTACGGTTTCCGGTCTTCCCGCCGGGGAGTTCTGCCCGGCAGAGAGCAGACAGTCGAAGGTCTATATCGTCGGGGCGGATCCGGCCGGCGGAGAGGGCGAATATGTGATCAGCCCCGAAACTCTCGCCCGGACTTGCAATATTCATACGTCGGCCGTGCCTGTGGTTCCTAGCGGCGGCGGCCTTCTGCCCGGTACCGGCGGGACCGAAACCGAGGGCAATACAGAGGGAACGGACAAGGGTCAGACAGGAACCGGCCAGGAGGGCAGCTCTGGGACGACCGGAACGGAAGACGGCAGCGGAGCCGGCGAAACCGGGACCGGCACGACCGACGGAACGACAGGGACAGTAACGGAGCCGACAACCGTGGGCAGCAGCGGGAATGCCGCCCTTGACGCCCTGATCAGTGCCTTCCGCAACAATGGGAATTGATTTATATTAGAATAATGTAAAACAAAAACACCCCTGCGGCTTAAACGCTGCAGGGGGATTTTTATATGTAACGGAGAAATGAAGTTTGTGTACGAGCCCATGAGTGCCGCTGGGTTTACAGCAGCTATATGTCGCGAAGAAAGCGGCAGGGCGGTTCATAGAGACAGGTCTAGCAGGAGCCCGCTGTAAATACTGGAGGCGTAGGGCGAGACAAGGGTATTCGAAGGATTCTTGTACTCGACCGTAATCTTGTCCACGTAGTTCAGGGGGTCGACGGAAGTCTTGTTCGCCTCTCTCGAAAGCTCATCCTTGAAGCGGTTCAGAATTGCGAAGGTCTTCTTGGCGTCCGGCCCCTGGACAGCCTCTGTAATGGCCTCCCGGTCGAGGTAGAGCGTCCCGTCGTCATTGGCCCGGATGCCGATCTTCGAAAGGTCGTCGGACCGGTTCCGCTGGATGCCGGAGACCTCGTTCAAGAGCTGGGTGTTCGAGTGGGAGCCCGAATACTTCTGCCCCACGGCGATAAAGCCGTTGTAGCTTTGAAGCAGCTCTTCCACGGAATCGGCAATGGCCTCGGTATTGGGCTTGAAGCCTATGCGGGCGGGCTCATCCTCGGGCGTCGTTCCGGCGAGGGTGATCTCAAAGTCGCGGTTGATCGTGAACGTATTGGAAAGGGACGAGTGCTCGGCTCCGTTCAATGTAAACGAAGAGTTTGAAGCCGGGGACGAGATATTCGCAATTCCCAGGGTGTTCAGCTCGTTCCAGGCGCTGCCTGACTGGATGCGGAAGAGGCTCTGCTCGTTCTCCGACAGCCCCGTGGCCTTCGATACCAGCTGCAGGGCCGTTTCATTCTTCCGGTTCCGGATTACGGAAGCCGTCAGGCCAACGTTTGACGTATTGACCAGGCGGGCAATCTTCGACTGGACAGCGCTGTTCGTGTCCCCGTAGTTGACATTGAACTGGAACTCGTAGGACTTGGAATTCGTATCCAGGTCGAAGGAGTAGGAGCCCTCCTCGAAGTCGTGGCCGCCGGCTGCGAGATAAGCCCCGGTATTGACCTGGGGCTGAGCCAGTTTCTGAACCCCGACTGTGAAAGAGGTTGACCCGTCCGCGTCGTCGTCGCCGATGTAGCGGATCTGGACGGCATCCTCATTCGAAGAAGTCGCAATCTTCTTATAAAAAACGGATTCGATATTTCCGTCGTCGGAGGAAAGGGAGGAGACGACATTCTGGGCGGCCCGGGACTGTTCCTTCAGGTCGATGGCGAAATTCTTGACGTCTCCGTCGAAATTGATCTTGTAGACAGGGGCGTCCCGGTTCGTCCGCACAATGCGGCTGTAGACCCGTTTCAGGTCGTCCGTCTTGTGGCTGTCGTAGCGGCTGGCGCCGAGATTCTTCCCGTATGTGGTCAGAAAATACTGATAGGCGTTGTCAATCTTTGCCATGGGACACCCCTCCTTTCTTCCGTGAAATCCGTACAATCCCTGTACCGGGGGTCAGGCGTATATATGACTAATGTAAATCGCGGTCTTTGCCGAAAAATATACTGTCCGGCATAAAGCTCAGGCAATCATGCCCGGCTTGACAGTCCGGCCTTTCATTTCCGGCACAAAGCCCAGGCAGGCGGACCTTCCATATCCCTTCTCTGCGCGCATCCGGCGCGTCAGAAGCCTGCCTGTTGAGAAACGGGAGACGTATACAAAAATCCCATTTACTCATATATAATATACCACGCTGAAATCAACCTGTCATCTACGAGATGTGGGTGCCTGCAGATGAAAATTGTACCAAATAATGTGCAATTTGGCTTTCCTGCCGCGGTGGAGCACTAGGGGAAAAGACAGCACACTGCTAAACCGTGGGAAAGGAGAAGATTTCTTCAGAAGCCTGCGTTTTTCTCTTCCCCGGCTCCGCGGCGCACTGCCGGAGCAGCAGAAAAAGAGAATTCTTCTTCAGCAACTTACGATCTTCTCTCTTCTGCCATGTCAGTCCAGGTGTGTAGGCGGCAAAAAAGAAAAAATTCTTGACAGTCCGCCCTGTGCGTGATATTGTAGAAAAGCCTGATTGAGCGCGGGCTTATTTTTTTGCGCAAAATTCAGCGGCGGAAGGGCCGGAAAGGCTGCAAATGGAAGCAGTCGAAAGGCTGTGAATTCGCACGCTGAAGCGGAATATATTTTTAAATCCAGAGAGGTGAGAAAAAGTCATGCGTACGAAGATTACTCTTGAGTGCACGGAATGCAAGCACAGAAATTATAATCTTACGAAGGAAAAGAAGGAACATCCCGAGCGGATGGAGACGAAGAAGTACTGCCCCTTCTGCAGAAAGCATACTCTGCACAAAGAGACGAGATAATTCTAAGGAGTAGACATGTCGGATTCGAAAGACAAGATTACCATGGCTGAACGCTGGGAAGGTCTGAAGAGCGAGTTCGGAAAGATTGTCTGGCTGGACGGCAAGGATATCGCCAAGCAGACGACGGCTACGGTCATTTCTTCCATTATCATCGCCCTTCTCATCGCCATCTTCGATATGCTCATCCAGTATGGCGTCGACTGGCTTGTGAAACTGGGAGGCTGATTATATGGCAGCTGAACCGCAGTGGTATGTAGCCCATACTTATTCCGGCTATGAGAACAAGGTCAAGGCCAATATCGAGAAGGCCATTCAGAACCGCCACCTTGAGGACCAGATTGTCGAGGTCTCCGTTCCCATGCAGGACGTGACCGAGGTGAAGAACGGCAAGAAACGGACGGTTTCGAAGAAGCTTTTCCCGGGCTATGTCCTTGTGAAGATGATCATGAACGATGACACCTGGTACGTCGTCCGGAATACCCGGGGCGTTACGGGCTTCGTTGGTCCCGGAAGCAAGCCGGTACCTCTGACCGAGGCGGACATGCGCCATCTCGGCATGGGCGGACAGACGGCGGACGCATCCGAGATCGAGGTCGACTTCGGCGAAGGCGATACCGTCACCGTCATCGGCGGCATCTGGAAGGATACGGTGGGCGTCATCCAGTCCATGAATATGAGCAAGCAGACCGTCACGATCAATGTCGAGCTGTTCGGACGGGAGACACCGGTGGAAATTTCCTTTGCCGATGTCCGCTTGGCCCACTGATTTATATTTTGGACTATTCGGAGTGTATCAGGACTTCTTTGAAGCCTCCCAAGCTGAATGGTCTGCATTTTTTATGATCATTTAAGACGCACCATGCGGCGCGTATTTATATGATGCGGGAGCCGGACA
>CAZOYS010000002.1:0-45908 GCA_964584155.1 uncultured Lachnospiraceae bacterium | reverse complement strand
CTTCTAAGCTGACTGTCACTAATCGATCGAAGGATTATTCAAAGAAGATTCCAAAGTAGCGAGTTTCGGAAATAGTATTTCTGTGTGAAGTTTTGAAGGTACGGAAAGTGTTTATGAAATTATGGGCCGGAGCAATCCGGCCTTTTTCATAAACACGAGACTGCGGACAAGTCCTTTTGTTTTACATTATTCATGGAAAGGACTTGACCTCGCCGGGGGCATTTGCTATATTTTATAAGTCGCTTGCGCGGCAATGTAGGGGTATAGTTCAGTTGGTAGAACGCAGGTCTCCAAAACCTGATGTCGAGGGTTCAAGTCCTTCTGCCCCTGCTTTTTTATGCCTTTTGCGGGGGAAAGCCTTTCAAACGGGAGTTACGTCCTCTCTGCCCCTGCTATTTTTTTATCTTTTTGACTTTAGTGGGGGAAAGCCTTTCAAACGGGAGTTACGTCCTCTCTGCCCCTGCTTTTTTTGTGTCTATTTTTATACGAAAAAAAACGAAAACTCTACCGATTTTCACAACATCTATTGTTTAAAGCGGGATACAATCCCAACATTTAGTAAGGAAACGCTTGACAAGGCATTAGTTTCCGCGTATTATTAGCGTCAATTGAGCCAGGGAAAATTGAAATAGTTTTGATTATGCAAACGTTTTCGGATTTTCGAAAATTTGCGAATTTCCATTGTTTACGGCTCAGGAAAGGTTGGTTTATTATGAAACTCAGACTCAAGATGCTCAATCCCAATGATGTGAAGGAGTTCGTCCGGATTACTTCCGAGTGCAACTACGACATCGATCTTCAGGACGGCGTTCTCTATATCGATGCAAAGTCTCTTCTCGGCGTTATGGCTGCGGCTACCCGCCGCCAGATGAATCTCGTCTGCCATGGGGATGACAAGGTTCTGGCCCGCCGCCTGCAGAAGTTCGTTGCTGCGTAAGTGACAGGCAGTCCCTTCCAAATTACTTTGCAATGATTTAGCCTCCGGGTTATTTCAAAAGACACGGCCGTCCGGGATTTACCGGGCGGCCATTTTTTGAGCATGATTTGATATTGCCTTCACCGCCTGTTATCATAGGTCTCAATGAAAAAGAAAAGTTCTTCGGCTGAAGAGAAAGCTAGGGATGAATTTAATACGAGACCTGTGGTGGAAATCAGTGTCCGCTCCCTTGTCGAGTTCCTGCTTGTGGAGGGGGACATTGACGACCGGGTCGGTTCCATCAATCCGGTGAGTGCCATGAATGAGGGCAGCCGGATTCATAAAGCCATACAGAAGAAGGGCGGGCCGGACTACCACGCCGAGGTTCCCCTGTCCTATACGGCAGACTTCGGGGAGTATTCCCTTCTCGTTCGCGGCCGGGCGGACGGCATTATTTATGACGACGAAGGGCTTATTTATTCTGAAGAGGGCGGGGAAGATGCGGCAGAATCCTTTCTTTCCGAAGAAAGACAGGCAAAAAATATCCCGGTGACGATTGACGAAATCAAGGGCATCTACCGGGATGTCCGGGAGATGACGGAGCCGGTTCCCGTCCACCTGGCTCAGGCAAAGTGCTACGCCTATATATTTGCCCTCGAAAATCAGCTTGATTTGATTTCAGTCCGCCTCACCTATGTGAATCTCGATAAGGAAGATGAGATCCAATATCTGGAAAGCTCCTATTCTTTTGAGGAGCTGGAGGACTGGTTCCTGGGCCTGATTGAAAGCTACCGGCGCTGGGCGGACTTTTCCTTCCATTGGAAGAAGGAGCGGAATGCTTCCATAGAAAATCTTTCTTTCCCCTTTCCTTACAGGGAGGGGCAGAAGAAGCTCATTTCCCAGATCTATTACTGTATAGACAAAAGCTCCGTCCTCTTCCTGCAGGCTCCTACCGGGACGGGGAAGACCCTGGCCACGGTCTATCCGGCTGTCAAAGCCATGGGGGAGGGGAAGGCAGAGCGGATTTTCTACCTCACGGCCAAGAACGTGACCCGGGGCGTGGCGGAGGAGGCCTTTTCCCTTCTGAGGAAGGAGGGGCTTGCGGCCAAGACCCTTACGATTACGGCCAGGGACAAGGCCTGCTTCCTCGAAACGCCAGCCTGCAACCCGGAGAATTGCGAATACGCAAGAGGCTACTACGACCGCCTTCTGGACAGCCTCTATGATTTCCTGACTTTAAATGACGCCTTCGGCCGGGACAGTATCGAGAAATTCTGTGGAACAAGAAAACTCTGCCCCTATCACTTTTCCCTGGCTCTGGCCGACTGGTCCGACGCCCTGATCTGTGACTACAACTACGTCTTCGACCCGGTGGTGGCCATTTCCCGTTTCTTCGGCGAGGGAAAGAAAGAAGACTATGTCTTCCTCGTGGACGAAGCCCACAACCTCGTGGAACGGGGCCGGGACATGTATTCGGCCGTGATCGGAAAAGACGACGTACTGGCCGTCCGCCGCTTTTTCCCGAAGGATATCTTCGGCATCAAAAAGGCCCTGACCCGGGTGAACAATATCCTGAATGAGTGGAAGAAGGCCTGTGAGGACGTCCTTTTCCCGGAGGATATGGAGGGCGGACAGACGGACCGCCTGGCCTTTGCCCTGATGACATTGTCCGCTGCGCTGGAGAAGTATTTCGACAAACGAATCGAAAATGAGCACAATGACGCCATCCGGGAGTTCTATTTCAATGTCCGTTTCTTTTTAAGCCTTCTCGAGGACTTAGACGAGGGCTTTGTCTTCTACTGTGATTTCGGGGAGGGCAGGGATTTTCTCGTCCACCTCTTCTGCGCGGACCCTTCGGCCCAGCTGCAGCGGCGCCTGGACTATGGCCGGGCCACGGTGTTTTTCTCGGCCACCCTGCTTCCCATGGATTATTATAAACACCTCCTGTGCAGGGAGGAACGCCCCTACGCGGCCTATGCCTCTTCCGTCTTCGACCCGGCCAGGCTCGGTGTCTTCACGGGCACGGACGTCACAAGCCTCTATAAGAGGCGGTCCGACGACATGTACCGGCGCTACAGCCTCTATATAGCCCATATTGTGAAGCAGCACCCCGGCAGATACCTTGTATTTTTCCCTTCCTATTTTTTCATGAATAATGTATACGACCGGTGTACGGGCCTCTTTCCTTCCGGGGAGACGGAACTTCTCCTGCAGACGCCGGACATGAAGGAAGGGGAGAAGGCCGCTTTTCTTTCCCGCTTCCGGAAAGGGGACACTGATGAGGAGCCTTCCGCCGGATTTGAGACGGAAGAAGAAGGCTCCGTATCCGCTGAGGAGAATTACATTAGTCATGAGACAGTACTGGGCTTCTGCGTCATGGGAGGGGCCTTCGGGGAAGGAATCGACCTCCGGGGCGAGGCCCTGATCGGGGCCATAATCGTCGGCGCGGCCCTGCCGAAATACAGCCACAGGCAGGTAATCCTGAAGAATTATTTTGCAGAGCGGGGCCTGGACGGCTTTTCCTACGCCTATCTCTATCCCGGCATGAACAAGGTTCTGCAGGCCGCCGGCCGGGTCATCCGGACGGAAGAGGATTACGGGATTGTGGCCCTTCTCGACAGCCGCTTTGCCCAGAGCTCCTACAGGGCCGTCTTCCCGGAAGCCTGGCGGAATGCGGCTGCCGGCGATGAGAAAAAAATCACGGAAGAGATCGGCGAATTTTGGAAGAAATTTTCACGGTAACAGGGGAGCTTTTATGCTATACTGTTGTGTGAACTGCGGGGTAGGCATAAGTCTGCCCAGCGGTGACGTCCTTTTTGGCAAAGGCCGGGCGCTGTAATTTCATATGGAACGCTTAACGCAAGAGACAGGAGAGGGAAATATCAATGGGAAAAGTGAGACGTGTCTATGCTGAAAAGAAGAAGCAGTTTGCCGTACCGGCACGTGAGCTGCGTCACGAAATCCGGCATTATCTCGGAATTTCCGGCGTGACGGACGTCCGGGTGCTCATCCGCTACGACGTCGAGAATATCTCGGACGATACGTTTGAGAAGGCTGTGAAGACTGTCTTTTCCGAGCCTCCTGTTGACGACGTCTATGAGGAGACGTTCGAGGCCACGGGCCGCGTCTTTTCCGTCGAGTACCTGCCCGGCCAGTTCGACCAGAGGGCCGATTCCGCCGTTCAGTGCGTGAAGCTCCTGAAGGAAGATGAGGAGCCCGTTATCTGGACGGCCACGACCTATGTGATTGAGGGCGATATTTCCGATTCCGAGTTTGCCGCCATCAAGGCCCACTGCATCAATCCCGTCGATTCCAGAGAGACGTCCGAGGAAAAGCCCGAAAGCCTGGCGGAAAACTATGCTGAGCCCGCCGATGTAAAAACATTTGAAAATTTCATTTCCGAATCCGATACATCTTTAAAAGACCTCTATGATTCGCTGTCCCTCGCGATGACATTTGAGGACTTCCTTTTCATTCGCAATTACTTCAGGGACGAGGAGCACCGGGACCCCACCGTTACGGAGATCCGGGTCCTCGATACCTACTGGTCCGATCACTGCCGCCACACCACATTCCTTACCGAACTCAAACACGTCACCTTCGAGGACGGCCTCTACAGAAAACCCATCGAAGATTCCTTCAAAAAATATCAGGACAATTTCAAGATCCTCTATAAGGACCGGAATGATAAGTATGTCTGCCTCATGGACATTGCCCTTCTTGCGGCAAAGCAGCTCAAAGCCGAGGGGAAGCTCGATGACCAGGAGGAGTCCGACGAAATCAATGCCTGCTCCATCGTCATCCCCGTAGAAGTTGACGGGGTGGAAGAGGAGTGGCTCTTAAACTTCAAGAACGAGACCCACAACCACCCGACGGAAATCGAGCCCTTCGGCGGGGCGGCTACCTGCCTCGGCGGGGCTATCCGGGACCCCCTTTCCGGCCGGACCTATGTCTACCAGGCCATGCGGGTGACCGGGGCCGCGGACCCCACGGTACCGAACAGTGAAACCATGGAAGGCAAGCTCCCTCAGAAGAAGCTCTGCCGGGAAGCAGCCCATGGATATTCGTCATACGGAAATCAGATCGGCCTGGCGACAGGCTATGTCAAGGAACTCTACCACCCGAATTATGCGGCGAAGCGGATGGAAATCGGAGCTGTGCTCGGAGCTGCTCCCAGAAGAGCCGTTCAGCGGCTGACCTCGGATCCCGGGGACCGCATCATTCTTCTCGGCGGCCGGACGGGCCGGGACGGCATCGGAGGAGCTACAGGCTCCTCCAAGGCCCACAATACAGAGTCCACGGCCGAGTGCGGGGCTGAGGTCCAGAAGGGCAATGCCCCGACGGAGAGGAAGCTGCAGCGTCTGTTCCGCCGGGAGGAAGTGGCCCACATCATCAAGAAGTGCAACGACTTCGGGGCAGGCGGTGTTTCCGTTGCCATCGGCGAGCTGGCGGACGGACTTGTCGTCGACCTTGACAAGGTGCCGAAGAAGTACGCCGGCCTCGACGGGACGGAACTTGCCATTTCCGAGTCCCAGGAGCGGATGGCGGTTGTCGTTGCGCCTGAAGACGAAGAGCTCTTCATGAAGTACGCATCCGAGGAGAATCTCGAAGCCACGGATGTGGCCGTTGTCACGGAAGAGCCCAGACTCATACTGAAGTGGCGGGGGAAGGAGATCGTAAACCTTTCCCGGGCTTTCATGAATACAAACGGGGCCCATCTCGAGACAGAGGCAGTCGTTTCAACGGCACCGACCGATGACGGTCATTTCTTTGATCACCCGGCGCTTCCTAAGGTACAGGACGATATCAACAGGAGCGACTGGCGGGCAGCCCTTCTCGATACGCTTTCTGACCTCAATTCCGGCAGTCAGAAGGGCCTTGTCGAGATGTTTGACTCCTCCATCGGGGCCGGGACCATCCTCATGCCTTACGGCGGCAAGTACCAGCTGACCGAGACCCAGGCCATGGCGGCGAAGATTCCCGTACAGACCGGAGAGAGCCATGCGGCTTCCCTGATGGCCTACGGTTTTGATCCCTACCTTTCGAGTGCTTCGCCTTATCATGGGGCCGTCTATGCGGTTACGACTTCTATTGCCAAGATTGTGGCAGCCGGCGGAGACCCGGAGAAGATCCGCTTCACCTTCCAGGAATATTTCGGCAAGATGGACAAGGACCACCCGAAGAAGTGGGGGGCTCCGCTTTCCGCCCTGCTGGGTGCCTACGAGGCCCAGCTGCGCTACGGTCTTCCCTCTATCGGCGGCAAGGACTCCTCTTCCGGTTCCTTCAACGATATGGACGTGCCTCCGACCCTGGTCTCCTTCGCTGTCGATACGGCAGAGGACACGGACATCATCTCGCCCGAGTTCAAGGCGGCCGGCGACCATATCGTCCGCTTCCGGATTGCGAGAGATTCCTACGACCTGCCCGAGTACGACCAGGTCATGAAGCTCTACGGAATGGTCTATGAGCTGATTCAGAAGAAGGTCATCAAGGCAGCCTATGTACAGGACATCTACGGCATTGCAAAATCTGTCGTCCTCATGGCTATCGGAAATAAGTTCGGAGCGAAGATCACTACGGATTTCTCCGCTCAGCACATGTTTGCTCCCCAGCCCGGTTCCTTCGTCTGCGAGATCGCGCCTGAGGACCTGCCTGTCGTCATGAACGCGGCCAGAGACTGCGAGATCAGCGACTTCATCCGGGATATCGGCGAGGTCACGGACGACGGCTTCTTCACCTACGGCGATACCCAGGTTTCCGTTGAGGAAGCGATTAAGACCTGGCAGGCGCCTCTTGAAGATGTCTTCCATACGAGGACGAACGACGACCGGACGCCTGTGGAGACTCCGGTATTTGAAAACAAGAATTTCCTTGTGGCAGATAAGAAGAATGCCCGGCCGAAGGTCTTCATTCCTGTCTTCCCCGGCACGAACTGTGAGTATGACAGCGCCAGGGCCTTTGAAAAGGCCGGAGCCGAGCCTGTTGTCAAGGTTTTCCGCAACCTCACGGCTTCCGATATCACGGAGTCCGTCGAAGAATATGCCCGGGCTATAGACGACTGTCAGATGATTATGTTCCCCGGCGGCTTTTCGGCCGGCGACGAGCCCGAGGGCAGCGCCAAGTTCTATGCGAACGCCTTCCGGAATGAGCGCCTGAAGGAAGCGGTCATGAAGCTTGTAAACGAGCGGGACGGTCTGATTCTCGGCATATGCAACGGCTTCCAGGCCCTTATAAAACTCGGCCTCGTGCCCTACGGGGAAATCGGCACCCAGCAGCCCGATTCGCCGACCCTGACCTACAACACCCTGGGCCGCCACATCAGCCACATGGTCTACACGAAGGTTGTTTCCAATAAGTCCCCCTGGCTTTTAAAGGCCGAGGTGGGAAAGACCTATGTAATTCCGGCTTCCCACGGAGAGGGCCGTTTCGCGGCTACTCCCGAGTGGATCAAAAAGCTTGAGGCAAACGGCCAGATTGCGACCCGCTACTCTGATCCCGAGGGCAATGTCACGATGGACGAGGAGTGGAATGTGAACGGCTCCTACGCAGCCATCGAGGGCATCACGTCGCCGGACGGCCGCATCTTCGGCAAGATGTGCCACGCCGAGCGAATCGGAGACCGCGTCGCCATGAACATTTACGGGGACCAGGACATGCACCTCTTTGAATCAGGTGTGGAATACTTCAAGTGACATATTATTCATGAATAATGTAAAGCCCGCCCTTTGCGACGGGCTTTTGGTTGAACAGAAACCTATCATCGGACAGGGGCTTCCGCAGAGTGATTTCGCGGGGCACGGCAGTTGAAAGGAAAAACTTTATCATGCAGGCATTTCTCATCTTAGAGGACGGGACGGTCATCACCGGCGAGAGCATCGGCTCGGCGCGGACCTCTATCAGCGAGGTCGTCTTCAATACGTCCATGACCGGCTACCTCGAGGTTCTGACGGATCCCTCATACGCAGGGCAGGCGGTCACGATGACCTACCCTCTGATCGGGAATTACGGAATCACACCGGATATGGAGTCAAAGCAGTCGTGGGTTGGCGGCTATATCGTTCACGAGCTTTCGCGCAAGCCATCGAATTTCCGCTGCACCGGTACCATTCAGGACTTCCTGAAGGAGCAGGACATCCCGGGAATTGCAGGCATTGATACGCGGACGCTGACGAAGAAGCTCCGTGACAAGGGCACCATGAACGGAATGATTACGACGGATGCAAGCATTGCGGCCGACCCTTCCTCCGTCATGGCGGATATCAAGGCCTATGAGTGCGGAGATGTCGTATCAAAAGTCACCTGCACGGAAAAGTCCGTCCTGCACGGAAGCGGGAAGAAGGTGGCCCTTCTTGATCTTGGCGCAAAGGCCCACATCCCGCAGAACCTAAATGAGCGGGGCTGTGAGGTCACCATCTACCCTGCCCATACGTCGGCGGAAGAAATTTTGGCAAGTCATCCCGACGGCATCATGCTGACGAACGGGCCCGGAGACCCCAAGACCTGCACGGACATCATCGCCGAGATCAAAAAGCTCTATGATTCGAATGTCCCGATTTTTGCCATCTGCCTCGGCCACCAGCTCATGGCCCTGGCGACAGGCGCCGATACCCACAAGCTTAAGTACGGCCATCGGGGCGGCAACCATCCCGTGAAGGACCTCTCTGACGGCCGCGTCTACATCACGTCCCAGAACCACGGCTACGTCGTCGATACGGATTCCCTGGATCCGGCTGTTGCGGTTCCGGCTTTTCAGAATGTCAACGACGGCACGAACGAGGGCCTCGATTACGTAGGCAAGAATATCTTTACGGTCCAGTTCCATCCCGAGGCCTGCCCGGGCCCGCTGGATTCCGGCTATCTGTTCGACCGCTTCATCGGTATGATGAATGCATGATCAAAGCAGAGCGCCCGGCGCTTTTTTCTGAAGGGAATTTTCTGCAGTGCGCAGAGATATGATGAAACACTGACTTTACAGTTTGACGGGAGAAAACAATGCCCAAGGATAGCAGCATCAAAAAAGTTTTGATGATCGGTTCCGGTCCCATCGTCATCGGCCAGGCGGCCGAGTTCGACTATGCAGGAACCCAGGCCTGCCGGTCTCTGAAGGAAGAGGGCGTCGAGGTCTGCCTCGTAAACTCAAACCCCGCGACCATCATGACGGACAAGGACATAGCGGATGAGGTCTATATCGAGCCCCTGACGGCAAGTGTTCTTGAAAAGATTATTCTCAAAGAAAAGCCGGACGGGGTCCTGGCCACCCTCGGCGGTCAGGCCGGCCTCAACCTCGGTATGGAATTAGCAGAGTCCGGTTTTCTTGAGAAGGCGGGTGTCCGCCTCATCGGAACGACCCCGGAAACCATCAAGAAGGCGGAGGACCGTCAGGCCTTCAAGGACACGATGGAAAAGATCGGGGAGCCGGTCGCTCCTTCGGAAGTCGTTCACGATGTGGAATCCGGCGTGCGGTTTACGAACAAGATCGGCTACCCGGTCGTCCTCCGTCCAGCCTATACCCTCGGCGGTTCCGGCGGCGGCATTGCCCACAATGAAGACGAGCTCAGGGAAATCCTTGAAAACGGCCTCCGTCTGTCCCGCGTCCACGAGGTCCTTGTGGAGCGCTGCATTGCGGGCTGGAAGGAGATTGAGTACGAGGTCATCCGGGACGCGGCCGGCAACTGCATCACGGTCTGCAACATGGAAAATATCGATCCCGTCGGCGTTCACACCGGCGACTCTATCGTTGTCGCTCCTTCCCAGACCCTCGGGGACAAGGAATACCAGATGCTGAGGTCGGCATCCCTTAATATTATCAATGAACTCAAGATCACCGGCGGCTGCAACGTCCAGTTTGCCCTGAAGCCGGATTCTTTCGAGTACTGCGTCATAGAGGTAAACCCCAGAGTTTCGCGTTCGTCGGCTCTCGCATCAAAGGCTACGGGCTACCCGATTGCAAAAGTCGCAGCCAAGATTGCCCTCGGCTACAACCTCGACGAGATCAAAAACGCGATTACGAAGAAGACCTACGCTTCCTTTGAGCCCATGCTCGACTACTGCGTCGTGAAGATTCCCCGCCTGCCCTTCGACAAGTTCATCACGGCAAAGCGGACTCTGACCACCCAGATGAAGGCTACCGGCGAAGTCATGGCCATCTGCGACTGCTTCGAAGGGGCCCTCATGAAGGCCATGCGGTCTCTGGAGCAGCACGTCGACTACCTGGGTTCCTATGACTTTACGAAGCTTACGGATGAAGAACTCTGGGACGAGCTTTCCATTGTCGACGATATGCGGATCTACCGGATTGCCGAAGGCATCCGTCGGGGCTTCTCCGAAGAGGGCATGCACGACATCACGGAAATCGACGTCTGGTTCATCGACAAGATTGCCATCCTTGTGGAGATGGAGCAGAAGCTGAAGGCGGAAGAGCTGACGCCGGCCCTTCTCCGCGAGGCGAAACGCCTGGAATTTCCGGACAAGGTCATTGCGTCCCTCACCGGAAAATCCGAAGAAGAGATCAAGTCTCTCCGCTACGCAAACGACATCGTCGCCAAATTCAAGATGGTCGATACCTGCGCGGCAGAGTTCAAGGCGGAAACCCCTTATTATTATTCTGTATTCGACGGGGCGGAGGACGAAGCGGACGGCACTTCTGACGGCAGAAAGAAGGTTCTGGTATTGGGCTCCGGCCCCATCCGCATCGGCCAGGGCATCGAGTTTGATTTCTGCTCCGTCCACGCCACCTGGGCCTTTGCAAAGGAAGGCTGGGAGACCGTCATCATAAATAATAATCCCGAGACGGTTTCTACGGATTTCGACATTGCGGACAAGCTCTACTTCGAGCCCCTGACACCCGAAGACGTGGAAAATATCGTGAAGGTCGAGAAGCCCGACGGGGCCGTCGTTCAGTTCGGAGGCCAGACGGCCATCAAGCTGACCCAGGACCTCATGAAGATGGGCGTTCCCATTCTCGGCACGGATGCCAAGGACGTCGACGCGGCGGAGGACCGGGAGCTCTTCGACGAGATCCTGCAGCAGACCGGCATTCCCCGGGCAGCGGGCGGAACGGTCTTTACGGCAGAGGAAGCGAAAGAGGTGGCCAACCGCCTCGGCTATCCCGTCCTTGTGCGGCCTTCCTATGTCCTCGGCGGCCAGGGCATGCAGATTGCCTTCAACGATGCCGAAATCGAGCAGTTCATGGGCATCATCAACCGCTACACCCAGGACCACCCCATCCTTGTCGACAAGTACCTGCAGGGCAAGGAGGTCGAGGTCGATGCGGTCTGTGACGGGGAGGACATTGTCATCCCCGGCATCATGGAGCATATAGAGCGGACCGGCATCCATTCCGGCGACTCCATTTCCGTCTATCCCGCCCCTACGATTTCGGACGAGGTCAAGGCGAAGATCTGCGACTATACGGAGAAACTGGCCCGGGCCCTGCATGTCAAAGGCCTCATCAATATCCAGTTCATCGACATGGGCGGAGAGGTCTACGTCATCGAGGTAAATCCCCGGTCTTCCCGGACTGTGCCCTATATCAGCAAGGTCACCGGAATTCCGATTGTAGACATCGCGACCAAGGTCATCCTGGGCCATTCCCTGAAGGAACTCGGCTACACGCCGGGCCTGCAGCCGGAAGCCGACTACTTCGCCATCAAGATGCCGGTCTTCTCCTTCGAGAAGCTGCGCGGGGCAGAGATTTCTCTCGGACCGGAGATGAAGTCCACCGGCGAATGCTTAGGCATTGCCAAAACATTTAATGAAGCCCTCTACAAGGCCTTCCTTGGTGCGGGGGTGACATTACCTAAGTACAAGCAGATGATCATCACGGTCAACGACAAGGACAAGCCCGAGGCCGTCGATGTGGCCAAGCGCTTTGCCTTCCTCGGGTACAAGATCTATGCGACCCGGTCTACGGCCAAGTACCTGCAGCAGCACGGGGTCGACGCCCTCTGGGTAAACAAGATCAGCCAGGAGTCCCCGAATGTTATGGACCTGATTCTCGGTCACAAGATTGATCTGGTCATCGACACCCCCACCCAGGGCCACGGGGACAAGAGCCGCGACGGCTTCCTCATCCGCCGCAACGCCATAGAAACAGGCGTCTACTGCATCACTTCCATAGATACGGCAAACGCCCTGGCCATGTCGCTGGAGTCCAATCCGTCGTCGATTACGCCGATAGACATAGCACAAGTACAAAAGAGATAATTGCATTTAAGTATGATTGAAGCCCTCGCAGGTTGCTGTGAGGGCTTTTATTATTACGGTAAAACGATACTTATTCTGATGAAATATCAGACTTAAGAACTGCCTGGTATTTGTCACCTGATCTTAAGGGGCTCCCCCGTCTCTCCGCAGGCCCCCGGGCTTCAGGAGTCCTTTGGGCGGCTGGACCGGGCCGGACTTGTTTTTCGAGGCAGACATGCACGTCACACGCAGACTGCCGCTGCCTTGGACGAAGCGGCTGTGTGACTGTGCCGCGGGGTACGGCCGGGAGCGGAGCCTCTGCTCAGGCCGCCCGGCCGAAGGCATGTCCTCTTTCCTCATTACTAATTCGCGAGCCTTCGGCATCGCGTCCGTTCGCAGAGCTCCGCTCCCGGCCTTTCCTCGCATGTCCTTTGTCGCGACCGCCCTCCATTCCAATCCATTATCAACTCGGGCTTGCCGCGCCATCCATGGCGCGGCATCGCTCTTTTTCTCACCGTCCGTCCCTGCAGCCGCCGTCGGCTCATTCAGCCCGGCGCCCTGCTCCGGCCGGGCTCGCATACGCCTGGGGAGCGGCGTCCCGCCGGAACCGGGGAATTGCGATTTGCAACACACGTATGGGGAAGAACTATAGCTACGTTTCCTTTTGCGAGAATTTCTGTTTCATCGCGGCTGTTTCCAATTCAAACATTTGATGCCTGCAGGTCTGGAATCCTGTATAATATCCTTACAGCCAGGCGAAAGGTGCGAAACAACGGAGCCTTGCGGTAATCACTTTTGGCTGGATTGTTCAATGTGTGCAGTCAGTAGGAGGAATTCCACATGACTCCTGAAGTAAAAGCAAGAGAAATCATTGATCAGAAATTGACAGAAGCCGGCTGGATTGTTCAGGACTTGAGTGCCCTGAATGTGACAGCTTCTCTTGGTGTGGCCGTGAGGGAATTCCCGACGAGTACAGGACCTGTGGACTATGCTCTTTTTGTGGAAGGCCGGCCGGTAGGCGTGATTGAGGCCAAGAAGTCGGATGCCGGTGAACACATCACTACGGTAGAAGAGCAGTCCGGACGATACGCGGGCAGCAAGTTCAAGTATGTTCATGGCGATTATGAAGTCCGCTTTGCCTATGAGGCCACGGACAAGCTGATCCGCTTCACGGATTATAAGGATGAAAAATACAGGTCACGGACAGTATTTTCTTTCTTTCAGCCGGGAACGCTCAAAGATCTCATTGAAGCGCCGGATACAATCCGCAACAATATGAAGCATTTCCCGCCCTTTGATACAACCGGTTTTCGGAAGTGCCAGATCAATGCGGTAAAGAACCTGGATCAGTCCTTTGCCGAGAACAGGCCAAGAGCCCTCTGCCAGATGGCGACCGGGGCAGGAAAAACCTTTACGGCGATTACGACAGCTTACCGGCTTCTCAAGTTCGGCAAGATGAAGCGGATTCTCTTTCTGGTGGATACGAAGAGCCTTGGCGAGCAGGCGGAACGGGAATTCCTTGCCTACAAGCCCAATGACGACAGCCGGACCTTTTCCCAGCTCTATGGTGTCCGTCGTCTGAATTCCTCCTATATTCCCAAGGATGTGCAGATCTGCATCAGTACGATTCAGCGGATGTACTCCATCCTTCAGGGCAAAAAACTGGATGAAAGCGAGGAAGAAGCCCCTCTTGAGGATGACGGGAAAGAGAAAGCTCCCCGTCCGGTTAAATACAATCAGCAGTATCCACCGGAATTTTTTGACTGTATCATTGTCGATGAGTGTCACCGCTCTATCTACAATGTCTGGAGTCAGGTCCTTGAGTATTTTGATGCATTTCTGATCGGACTTACGGCTACCCCTGATAAGCGCACATTCTCATTTTTCAACGAAAATGTGGTCAGCGAGTATTCCAGAGAACAGGCTATTATTGATGGTGTAAACGTCGGAGAGGATATCTTCGAAATCGAAACACAGATCGGCACCCATGGCGGCTTTCTTATGAAGCGTATGATTGAATATCGGGACCGGCTGACACGGGAGAAACGCTGGCAGCAGATGGACGAGGATCTCCTGTACTCTAAGAGCGAGCTGGATAGGGATATCGTTAACCCGAGTCAGATCCGAACCGTCATCCGGACTTTCAAGGATAATCTTCCTGTTCTGTTTCCCCACCGGACAATCGTGCCGAAAACACTCATATTTGCAAAGACGGACAGTCACGCTGATGACATCATTCAGATTGTGCGGGAAGAATTTGGCGAAGGCAACGAGTTCTGCAAGAAGATTACTTATCATGCAGAAAATCCGGAAGCTGCCCTTGCTGCCTTCCGGAATGATTACAATCCGCGCATCGCGGTGACCGTGGACATGATCGCTACCGGAACGGACGTGAAGCCCATCGAGTGCCTCATCTTCATGCGGGATGTGCGGAGCAAAAACTACTTCGAGCAGATGAAAGGCCGCGGGACGCGGACACTGGACAAGGATGATCTGCAGAAGGTCACGCCGGATGCGACGGGGAACAAGGATCATTTCATTATCGTCGATGCCGTTGGTGTTACGAAGAGTAAAAAGACGGATACGCGCCCGCTTGAGTATAAGCCATCAGTTCCAATGAAGGAATTGATGATGAGTGTAGCTTTGGGGGATCGGGACGCGGATACCCTTACATCTCTGGCAAACCGGATCATCCGCCTGGACAGGCAGATGAATAATAAAGAAAAGGATGAACTCAAGCAGAAAGCGGGTGTCTCAGCGGGTCAGATAGCGGAAAGCCTGCTGAATGCCTTTGATCCGGATATTATTACGGTCAAGGCGCAGCAGCAGTTTGCTACGGAGGAACCGACAGAGGAGCAGCGCGAGAACGCTAAGGAAAGCCTTGTTGAAGAGTCTGTAAAGCCCTTCCTGGATCCGGAAGTCCGGGTCTTTATTGAAAATGTGCGGAAGAGCCATGACCAGCTCATTGATTCCGTGAACCTCGATTCCGTCCTGCACGTCGGTTTTGCCACCGACCAGGAGGAAAATGCGGACAAGGTGATCAAAACCTTCCGGGAATTCATTGAAGATAATAAAGACGAGATCATCGCCCTGCGCATCATCTACAATCAGGCCTATAAAGACAGGCCGATGGCGATTGACCAGCTCAAGGCGCTCTATGAAAAATTGAAGGGAAAAGGAGTTACCGTGGAGCGGCTCTGGGACTGCTATGCCATCAAGCGCCCGGCGGCCGTGAAGAGAGGAACAGTTGCCCAGCTGACTGACCTCATCTCCATCATCCGCTTTGAACTCGGCTATGAGGACAAGCTGGCGCCTTTCGCGGATAAGGTAAACTACAACTTCATGCAGTGGACCCTGCGGCGAAATGCCGGTGCCGTCCACTTCACGGACAATCAGATGGAGTGGCTGCGCATGATCAAAGACCACATCATCGCCAGTCTCAGCATTTCAACAGACGATCTGGACCTCGTTCCCTTTGACCGAAAGGGCGGCCTGAGCGGCTTCTATGATGCTTTCGGAGATCAATATGAAGAAGTGCTGCAGGAGATGAATACGGAGTTGGTGGCATAAGATGAACTTTGAAATCAAAAAATTAAAAGATTTCTGCACCATCATTGCGGGGCAGTCTCCTGAATCAAAATATTACAATACTAATGGGGATGGCTTGCCCTTCTTTCAGGGGAAGGCTGATTTCGGGGCATTGTATCCTACCATTAGAGTATATTGCTCTCAGCCCACAAAAATTGCTCAAAAAGACGATATTTTGCTTTCTGTTCGCGCTCCTGTAGGCCCGACAAATTTATCGCCTGGAGAAGTGTGTATTGGAAGAGGCTTGACGGCTATAAGGCCTGATGAATCTGTTAGTTTAAAGTATTTGATGTGCTTTTTTAAGTACTTCCAAGCACAGCTTGAAAGTAAAGGCACTGGTACAACCTTTAATGCCATAACGCAGAACATCATAAAAAATATTGAGGTTCCCATTCCGTCGTTAGACGATCAGCAGCGCATCGTTTCCCGCATTGAGGAACTTTCTTCAAATCTGGATGAGGCGGTGCAGACGCTTCAGACGACCAAGCAGCAGCTGGCAGTGTATCGGCAGGCGGTGCTGAAGGAAGCATTTATACCTGCGTATCAACATGCAAAACCAATTCCAATAAGTGAAACCTGTGAAGATATTAAGGTTGGAATCGTCATAAAACCCAAACAGTATTATGTTGATTCTTCGGAAGGTGTTCGAGCTTTTCGATCCTTAAATGTCAGAGAGTTTCACGTAAATAATAATGATTGGGTATATTTATCTAAAGAGGGGCACAAGATAAATAGTCGAAGTGAGATACATACGGGTGATGTTCTTGTTGTTAGATCAGGCGCTCCGGGAACGGCTTGCGTGGTCCCTGCCGAATATGATGGATGTAACGCGATAGACATTATTATTGCAGTGCCTGATAAAAAGAAAATACTGCCAGAGTTTTTGTGCGCTTTTACAAATTCTCCAGATGGGAGAGTTATTACCCAAAAGCACGAACGAGGAGTTGCTCAAAGGCATTTGAATGTGAGTGGATATTCAAAAACAGAAATTCCAGTGCCCGACATTACTGTGCAGAGAAAGATCCTTGAAGAAATTGAATCCCGTCTCTCCGTCTGCGACAGCATCGAGAAAACTGTTGACGATTCCCTCGTCCAGGCAGAGGCCCTGCGACAGAGCATTTTGAAGAAGGCATTCGAAGGAGGTCTGGTCTGATGGCCGACAACAATACATCCGCTATCGTTTCCAAGGTCTGGGCCATGTGCAATCCCCTTCGGGATGACGGCGTGTCCTACGGCGACTATCTGGAGCAGATCACCTATATGATCTTCCTCAAGATGGCGGACGAGTATTCAAAGCCTCCCTATAAGCGGGATTCCGGCATTCCGGAAGGCTGCGGCTGGACGGAAATCAACAAGCTGAAGGGCGCAGAACTCGAAGACAAGTACAAGGAGATCCTGGAAACCCTCGGTGAAAAACCGGGCATCCTTGGCAGTATCTTTAAAGAAGCCACGAACAAGATTCAGAATGCCTCCATTCTCTACCGGGTCGTGCAGATGATTGACCAGGAGAAATGGGTCGCCATGTCTTCCGACGTCAAGGGTGAGATTTACGAGGGCCTGCTGCAGAAGAACGCAGAGGACGTGAAGAGCGGAGCCGGGCAGTACTTCACGCCGCGGCCTCTCATCCGGGCCATGATCCGCTGTCTGCGTCCGGAACCCATGAAGACACTGGCGGATTGCTGCTGCGGCAGCGGCGGTTTCTTCCTGGCCGCGCAGGATTTCATTTCAGAAAATTACGGCCTGGACCGGGAACAGAAGGAGTTCCTGAAGAATGAGACCTTTTACGGCACGGAGCTGGTTCCCATGACCTACAAGATGTGCCTGATGAATCTCTATCTTCACAATATCGGAGATATCTACGGCAAGGTTCCGGTGCAGAATGCAGATGCCCTGCTCACGGATCCCGGATATCGTGTCGACTATGTGGCTACGAATCCGCCTTTCGGAAAGAAGTCCTCTCTGACATTTACAAATGAAGAAGGCGAGCAGGAGGAAGAGGATCTGGTCTACAACCGGACGGACTTCTGGACGACCAGTTCCAATAAGCAGCTGAATTTCGTCCAGCACATCAATACGCTTCTGAAGAGTACGGGAAAGGCAGCCGTGGTCGTTCCGGACAACGTCCTTTTCGAGGGCGGCGCCGGTGAAATCGTGCGGAAAAAACTGTTGGAAACCACGGATCTGCACACCATCCTCCGTCTGCCGACAGGTATCTTCTACAAGCCCGGCGTCAAGGCGAATGTCATCTTCTTTGACAAGCGCTCGGCCAGTGCGGAAAGGCAGACGAAGGAAGTTTGGATTTATGACTTCCGGACAAATATTCATTTCACGCTGAAGCAGCATCCGATGACGGATGCAGATCTGGACGATTTCGTTCAGTGCTACAATCCGGAGAATCGCTATGACCGGAAGGAGACCTGGAGTGAAGATAATCCGGAAGGCCGCTGGCGGAAGTTCTCCGTAGACGATATCCTGGCCCGGGACAAGACCAGCCTGGATATCTTCTGGATCAAGGACAGGAGCCTTGCCGACCTGGACAATCTTCCGGAACCGGATGAGCTTGCAGGAGATATCATCGAGAACCTGCAGAGCGCATTGGAGAGCTTCCAGGAGCTGCAGACACAGCTGGGCAAGTAATCAAAATTTGCCAAACTGTTATTTATCCAGCTTTGTGACGCTCTCTTGGGGACGTCCGGGCGTATGCGAGCCCGACCGGAGCAGGGCACCGGGCTGAATAGGCCGACGGCGGCTGCAGGGGCGGACGGTGAGAAAAAGAGCGATGCCGCGCCATGGATGGCGCGGCAAGTCCGAGTTGATAATGGATTGGAATGGAGGGCGGTCGTGACCGGGACATGCAAGGAAAGGCCGGGAGCGGAGTTCTGCGAACGGGCGCGATGCCGAAGGCTCGCGAATTAGTAATGAGGCAGAATGAAATGCCTTCGGCCGGGCGGCCTGAGCAGAGGCCCCGATCCCGGCCGTACATCGCGGCATAGTCACACAGCCGCTTCGTCCAAGGCAGCGGCAGTCTGCGTATGACGTGCATGTCTGCTTCGAAAAACAAGTCCGGCCCGGTTCAGCCGCCCAAAGGACTCCTGAAGCCCGGGGACCTGCGGAGAGGCGGGGGAGCAGTTCCTCACCCGAGCGGGATCATTACATCCGAGTAGAATTCATTGCCCTTACGTGAAAATTCCGCGTGGCCGCCGAGATATTCGGCGGCGGCCGTGACGGACCTGAGGCCTATGCCGTGCCCTGCCGGTTCTGCCAAGGAACCTGCAGGGCTTTTTTCTGCCCCGGCCTCCCCTTCAGTATGGTCAGCAAAGAGGCGGCTTTCTCTGCCGGAAGAGTCAGTAAAGAGGCGGCTTTCTCTGCCGGAAGAGTCAGTAAAGAGGCGGTCGTCACTCTCTGCACGGACGGCGAAAATCCGGCGCTTCTTTTCTTCCTCCGTTGAGTTTACAGCGGAGATATAGAGTTCTTTCCCGTAGAGGGCCTTTACGGACAGGCGGATGAAGCGGTCCTCCTCCGGCAGGGGAGTGCAGGCATTCAGGGCGTTTTCGAGGATGTTTCCGAGTATGGTGCAAAGGACGGTCTCCGGCAGGGTGTCCGCGTCGGAGAGATCTATGGAAAAGTCCGCAGGAATCATCGTCTCCTCAGCTTTCCCGTAGTAATAATTCAGTAAGGCGTTTACGGCCCTGTTCTTACAGAAGGGCTTTATATTATTCTCTGGAAGGGACTCCATGTAGCTCTGTAGGTATTTCGTGAGTTCGGGCAGGTCGCCCTCGTTTGCCAGCATCTGCATGGTGCGAAGGCTCTGGCGGAAGTCATGCCGGGCCCGGGAGCTCTCGTTCAGGTAATCCTGCTGGCGGAGAAACAAATCCTCCTGCATTTCCAGAAGCTGCCGCCGGCTCTCAATCTCCACCGAGTGCAGCATGCCTTTTACGATGAAGTAAAAGAAGATGCAGAAGGCCAGAAGGAGGACGGACTGAATGATGATTTCTCCCCAGTAGGCGCGGGCTACCTTATTTATGTACATGGTCTGATAATAATGCAGGACGTAGAGGAGGTTCTGTCCCAGGAAAAGGGCGGCAATCAGGGTGACGAGGTACCAGACCCGGGCGTTTTTGAAATGCTCTACCAGGTAGGCCCCATACTTTGTGAGAGGCCGGTAGAGAAGGGCGGCAACAGCGAGGCTGATGAGAAACTGAATGACGGCCGCTTCCGTCGAGAAATGTTCGAGATCGGATTCGGGGTGGAGGAGGGCGTCGATGCCGTTTGCGGTATTATTGATGAAGGAAAAGACGGCGCAGGCAAGGACGAAGGCAGAGAGGGCCTGGCTGAAGAGTACGTCTGTAAGGCTGAAAACATAGACGGCAAAGAGACCGGCCAGGACGGGCAGGGTCAGGGAATTATAGGAAAGCTCGAGGGAGTGGTCGAGAAGAACCATGAGCGGGAGCAGAATGCCAAGGACGATGAGGACATGGACGGCTGTCCGCCTCTTCGAAAAACGCAGGCGGTTTTTCATGGGAAAGAGACAGATGGCGGCGGCCGGAAAGATTTCCAGGTAGCCGAGCATGTCGGTCAGAAAAAATTCACGCGTCATGGCTTTGCTCCCTGCTTTGCCTTCATGTCGTCGTGGATGCGGCTGAAGATATACTGCTGGCGCTGCTCGTTGATATCCCTGCTCTTTTTCACATTGATGGGAAATGAAATATCATGGGTCAGGGTGCAGATGCCGCCTTCAAAGGAGCGGATATAGTCCATGTTCACGAGGATGCCCCGGTTGATGACGAGAAAGCGGCGGTCTTCGGACAGACTTGCGGCCGTATCTGAGAAAGTCAGCCGGACCCTGTACTTCTTCAGACGCCGGTCCGTGACAATCGTATAGTGGCCGTTTGATTCTACGCAGAGAATGCTGGAATAGGGGAGGGCAATCTCCTGGCGGTCGGAGATGAAGTGAAAGGCGGCAGGGGTTGCTGACTGTTCCTTCTGAACCTCCGCAAGGAGACCCGTGACCTTTTGAAGGATGGCCTGTTTGCCGTCGGTCTTCCTGATGTACTGGTAAGCGTGTACGTCAAAGGCCTCCGGCATGTGGTCAGAGCTTGTGGTCACGAAAATGATTTTCACCTCTGAGTCCGTTTCCCGGATTTTTTTTGCCGTTTCAATGCCGGAGAGCCCGTTCATATAGATATCGAGAAAAATCAGGCTGTAGGAGAAGGGGTGAAAGGCATTAAGAAAATCCTCTCCGTTTTCAAAACGGTCGACGTCCGTCCGGCAGCGGCAGGCAATGGCGGCTTCTTTGATTATTTCCGCCAGGAGAAGCCTGTCGACGGCAGCGTCATCTGCAATTGCAATCCGCATAATATTACTTTCCCCCTGCTGTTATTTGACATTATTCTAATAGATGTCATGGAATTTCATCAAGCCGATTATGCCATAAATTTGCCATTCGTGCCTGTTCGATAGTTGTTTTCCTTCTATTTGTGAGAGAATCAGATACAGGTTTGCGCGATGAGACAGGAGGACGGCATGGGAAAACCCGGCGTGAAAGCGTATCTTGTACAGATTCTGCTGACGACAGCCTGTGTGGCCGCCAATCTCTTTGGCGGGTGGTTTGCTGCGGGCTTTTCCCTTCCCCTGTGGCTGGACTCTGTCGGAACGATTCTGGCAGCCTATTTCTGGGGACCGGTCTGCGGCATACTTGTCGGGGCCGGTTCCAATATTATTTCGTCTCTCATCTATGGCTCTCTCGTGGTCTATGCCCTGACAAGCGTGGCTATAGCCCTTGTCACGGCCTATGCCGCAAAAAAGAAAGCCCTGGATTCCTTCTTCGGCGCCATGTGCCTCGCTACGGCCCTGACGGTGGTTTCTCTCATAATTTCCATTCCCCTGAACTGGCCCACGACGGGCGGCATGACCACAAATGTCTGGGGCGACGCCGTCATCAATTATCTGGAAGAACGCGGCGCCGGCCGCATCCGCTTTTTCATCGGCCAGTACTACACGGATTTCGTGGACAAGACCGTCTGCGTGCTTCTCATCTTCTTTGTCCGCAGGCTGTTTCTGGCAGCGAAGAAATACCGTTTTCTCCTGAAAAAAGGGGCGGCAGCCTCCTTCCTGCTCATCCTCATATTCTCCGTATCTGCGGCAGCTCTTTCGGCCACGGCAGCCCCTGCCACGGAAGAGCCTACCGTGACAGACGGGACATCCGCCGGAGGAAGCAGCTCCTATTCCTCCTATACCCGGACCGTCTACGACGGGACGAACGGCCTGCCCAGCGGGGAAGCCAATGCCCTGGCGACGACGGCTGACGGAATGCTCTGGACCGGCACCTATGCCGGGCTTTACCGTTTCGACGGGCGCTCCTTTGTCCATATGGACGACTTTGAAACGGTCAAGAATGTCAACTGCCTTTACACGGACGCGGAAGGCCGACTCTGGATCGGGACGAATGACTCGGGCCTTGCCATCTCGATCAATGAAGAGGTCGTCAACACCCTGACTGCGGAAGAAAACGGCCTGCCCTCGGATTCCGTACGCTCGATCGGCGGCGGGCAGAACGGCATTTTCTATGTGGGCACCGGCAACGGCCTTGCCCTGGTCTCCCTGACCGGGGGACTCAGTATTCGGAAGACCTTTCCCGAGATTTCCGATGTCACGGATATCGCGACGGATGAGGAAGGACATGCGGCCTGCGTGACCGGAGACGGGCGGCTCGTTCTTCTTTCTTCCGAGACAGTCATCTGCGAGGCGGAGGGGAACTTCTCAGCCGTCTGCTTCCGGGCGGACGGGACCCTTCTGGCCGGAACCTCTGACGGAAGCCTCTGTACCTACTCCCTGAATGACAGTGAACTGGAATTAAAGAATTCAACCCCGCTTTCCGGCATGGCTGGTATCAACGGCCTCTGCATGCTGGAAGAGAAGGGTGAGCTCTTTGTATGCTCGGATGACGGAATCGGCCTTCTGGACAGCAGTGGGGCCTTTTCCCTGCTATCCACCGGGACCTTTGCGAACTCCGTCGAGACCATGACGGAGGACTATCAGGGCAACCTCTGGTTCGCTTCCTCCCGTCTCGGCCTCCTGCGCCTGGCTTCCTCCGGAGTCGAGGACCTCTTTTTGAGGGCCGGCATTCCCGAGGCGGTCGTAAACTCCGTCGCCCGCTTTCAGGGGGACCTCTACTGCGGAACGGATACCGGGCTCGTCATAGTGGATGATGAGAATAATATCGAAAAGAAGTCAGCCCTGACCGAAGCCCTTTCCGGAATCCGCATACGGTCCCTGTATCCGCAGGGAAATTTCCTGTGGATTGCCACGGACGGGAAGGGAACGGCGAAAGCGGCAGCAGACGGGTCTCTGACGTTCTATGACGGGGACACAGGGGCCTTCGGGAAGAAATCCCGCGTCGTCATCGGGGTGACGGACGGGGTGGCTGCCGGGGGAAACGGGGGCCTTACGATATTTAAGAATGACGGGAGCCTTCTTACCATCCCCTTTGCCGAAGGGGTAGCCCGGATCTTATGTCTTTCCGAGACCGGAGACGGGACCCTTCTTGCCGGTACGGACGGGGACGGCATTGCCGTGATTGAAAACGGGGCAGTGAGCCGCTACATCACGACCAAGGACGGCCTGTCGTCAAATATTATTCTGAAACTGCCTGTGGACGGGAATGACGTCTATGCCGTGACCAGCAACGGCCTCTGTTTCCGGGACGGGACCTATTCCTTCCGGTACATTTCTGAGTTTCCCTATTCCAACAATTTCGACATCGCCTTCCTGAATGGCAAGGCATATATTTCCGGCAGTGCGGGCATCTATGTGGCAAATGTCGAACGTCTCAAGGGAAACTCCAAGGACATGGTGACGGGCCTTCTCGACGCCGGCTGGGGCTTTACGGCCTCCCTTACGGCCAATGCCTGGAACTTCATGGACGAGAGTGGGCGCTATTATCTTTCCTCCAGCAAGGGGGTCTACTGCTTCGATACCGGGGCAGACGACGGAAATTACCGGACCTACCGCATCCATATTCCGAAGGTCTGGATTGACGGGGTCTCCTACAGTATCGAAAACTGCAGTACATTTTCCCTGCCCCGGGATACGGGAAAGCTGACCATCCGGCCGGAGATCATCAATTTCTCCGTGAGGAACCCTTATGTCCGCTACCGCATGGACGGGCTGGAAGAGGGCTATACGGAAGTCCCCATGTCCGAGCTTTCCGAGGTCACCTATACAGGCCTTACTTCCGGTGATTATACCTTCCGCCTGCAGGTCCTGGCCAGCGACCGGTCAGGCATCCTCGAGCAGGTCAGCACGACTTTTGTCCGGGAGCCGGCCCTCTATGACAGCCGGGGCTTCCTCATCTATTTCTTCGGAATTGCCGGAGCCTCCATTGCCTGGTTTACGTGGCTTATCGTCCGGACCCAGCTCGGGCAGACGATGAAGGTCCAGATGCAGGCGGTCGAGATGGCCCGGGAACAGGTCCGCATGAGCAATGAAACCATTCTTACGATTGCCCATACCATAGATGCCCGGGACCCGAACACGTCCCGCCATTCCGAGCGTGTCGCTGAGTACGCCGTGAAGATTGCGGAAAAGATGGATTTCTCTCCGGAGGAGTGCGAGAACCTGCGGAAGGCTGCCCTCGTTCACGACATTGGAAAGGTCGGCATTCCGGATGCTATACTGAATAAGACCGTCCGGCTTACGGATGACGAATATGATATCATGAAGACTCATGTGACGAAGGGGGCGGAGATTCTCAAGAACTTCACGGGAATCGACCACGTCGTGGACGCCGCCCTCTATCATCACGAGCGCTATGACGGCCACGGCTACGCTTCCGGCCTCAAGGGGGAGGAGATTCCCCTCTACGGCCGAATCATCGGCGTAGCGGATGCCTTTGACAATATGATGACCCGGGTCCGCCGGGGACAGATTGACGTCGAATATGTCCTGGAGGAGCTCGTACGAAACTCCGGAACCCAGTTCGACCCGGAGATTGCCGACATCATGATTGCCCTTGTCATAAACGGGGACGTGGATGTGACGGAAATCAGTGAGGAAACTGAGAAGGGAGGGGAGGACGCATGAAGAAGGCGTGGAAGATTCTGACGACCGGCCTCACTGTCCTTGCCCTGATTCTTGTCAGTCTCGGCATCGGCAGCTATAAGGCGAAGACCGTGGAAGCGGATCAGGTGAAAGTGGGCTTCATCTACGACGGAGACGCGGCAACCCCCTACTCAGCCAATTTCATGAGGGCGGAGGAAGCCTTGAGGAACGAGCTCGGCGACAGGGTCACGATCGTGCCGCTTCGGAATGTCAGCGAGCCGGATTCCGGGGAACATATCCGCAGCCTTGCCGATGCGGGCTGCGACATCATTTTCACCACAAGCTACGGCTATGAAGAGGCGGCGAAGACATGTGCCCACGAATATCCGAATATTGAATTCTGCCAGGCGACGGGGGATAATGCAAACACAGACCCCGTCCTTCCGAACTACCATACCTTCATGGGGGAAATCTATGAGGGAAGGTATGTCTCCGGGGTCCTGGCCGGGATGAAACTGCATGAGATGATTGCGGCAGGAACGCTCACGGAGGACGAAGCCATTGTCGGCTATGTGGCTGCCTTTCCTTTTGCGGAGGTCATTTCCGGATACACGGCCTTTTTTCTGGGCGTCCGTTCCGTCGTCCCCGGGGCCGTAATGAAGGTGAAGTATGCGAATACCTGGTCCGGCTATGCGGTGGAGTATCAGCTGGCAAAGGAGCTTATTGACGAGGGCTGCGTCCTCATATCCCAGCACAGTGACACCATCGGACCGGCTGTCGCCTGCGAGGAGGCCCACGGACAGGGGAAGACCGTCATCCATGTCGGCTACAATACGTCCATGGAGAGCATTGCCCCGGCTACGAGCCTCGTCAGCTCCCGCATCAACTGGAATCCTTACGTTCTCGCGGCCGTGAAAGCCGTCATGAATAATGAAAAGATTGAAGACGCCGTCCCCGGCCATGTACACGGAAACGACGTGGGGGCCGGATTTGAGCGGGACTGGGTGCAGCTTCTCGAGATAAATGACGCCGTGGCGGCAAAGGGAAGCGGCGCCAGGGCAGAGGAACTCATAGAGCAGTTCAAGAACGGCGGAATTGAGGTATTCAAAGGCCCCTATACAGGAGTCAATCCCAATGACGCAGCGGATACCATAGATCTTTCGGAAGGTTATGAGGAAAACGCCGACCGGTCGGCTCCGGCCTTTGCCTATGTTCTCGATGATATCATAGAAGTCGAATAAGCGGCCGGCCTTTTTCTTTTGCAGGCAGTCAAGGAGTGCAGGATGAAAAATTCAGTGGTACTGATCAGTATGGGCGGCTTTCTGGCCATTACAATCAAGGATGCGATGAAGGATCAGGGCGTTGAAGTCATCGACATCCGGCCTTCCGTCGTCGAGCTTGAGGAGCACCGCTATGATGCGGATGTATTCCTTGTCCTTCTCGGAAAGTTCCCCGCCGAAGCCCCTTCGGTCTTTGAACTCCTGAAGGAAATCTGCTGGAACAAGAAGGACCTGATCGTACTGGGTGAAAGCCAGGAAATCAGGGAATTTGAAGAGCACATACCCGCTGCCCTCATAGCAAAGACATTCGAGCGCCCCTTCAATGCGGCCGATGTGGCGAAGACGGTGATGAACTGGTACGACATGAAGGACATAAGCGCCGACCTGCCGGAGATTCTCGTCATAGATGACGACCCTGTTTTCCTCTGGACCATCCGGGGCTATCTTTCCGATGCCTACAATGTGAAGGTGGCAAACTCGGCAATGGACGGCATACGCTACCTCACGTCGAATAAGCCGGACCTGATTCTCCTCGACTACGAGATGCCCGTGGCCAACGGCGATACGGTGGCTCAGATGCTCAGCGACAGCGAGGAAACGAAGAATATTCCCGTCATGTTTCTGACGGGAAAGGATGACCGGGATACCGTCATGAAGCTTCTGGCCCTGAAGCCGGAAGGGTATCTTCTGAAGTCGCTCGAGGGCCGGCAGATTCATGCGGCCATAGACCAGTTCTTTGCCCGGGATTTCATCGGGAAACTTTAAAGCCTTGACTCCGGAGAAAAAAAGCGCCGGAGAGATCAGCTTTTGCCTTAACGAACCGTCGGATACCGGGACCTTAGAGAGGGGGGACGGCAATGAAAGAGAAATTCCTCAGGGCATCGATATATGTGACCATTGCTGCCCTGATATGCTGCGTTCTGGCGGTCATCTGCCTTGCCGTCCTGTCCTCTTCCGGGACCGAATCAGGCCGGCAGCCGGTCTCCCTCTGGAAGGACGGCTGGCTTCTGACAACGGAAGACGGAAGTACGACTTCCGTTCAGATTCCGGCTTCCGGCATTTCTTCAAGAAAATATACGCTTTCTTCTGTCCTTCCCAGGGATTATGAAGCCAATACGGCTGTCTTCATCTGGTCCAACGATCATGAAGTCACGGTCCGGGTAGGAGGGGAAAGCATATTCTCCTATTCATATCATCCGGAGAAACAGATCAACAGAACGCTGGCTCCGTCCCAGTATCTGACGGTTCCCCTGAAGGACAGCTACGCGGGAAAGGATATAGAAATATCCTATACCTGCCTTCCGGATGCGGGGCCTTCCATCGAGTGGATCTATATCGGAGATCAGACGGATACAATTCTCTACCTGATCCGGAAAAACGCCCTGACGCTGGTGGCAGCCATTGTCATCATGGTCTTCGGCGTCATTGCCATTTCCCGTTATTTCATTAACCGGAAATTCCGAACGAACCAGACCCGGGGAAATCTCTGCAAGGGCATTGCAATGATTATTGCAGCTGTCTGGATGATCTATCAGACGGACTGCCGGCAGTTTTTAATGCCCAATATATATCTGGTCCGGGATCTAAACTACCTGGCCCAGATACTCCTGCCCATTCCCTTTGTCCTGGCCGTTGCCTTCGTGGAGGAGAAGGAGTATTTCCGCTCGGCGATTATCTTTGTGATTCTGACGGCCTTTGATGATCTCATCCTTTTTGCCCTTCTCTTTTCAGGAGCCGCCAGCTTCAGGGCCCTGGGGCTGATGATGGACATTCCCCTCAACGCTTCCGTAGCCTACTGCGCGGTTACCGTCACGCTCATCATCCGGCATGACCGGCAGCTGGCCCAGAAAATGAAGACGACCATCATGGCCATGGCCGTCCTGGCTGTCTGCGGGGCCTTTGAGATCGCAGGTCAGAACGGCTTCGGCATTACGGGGGTCTTCCTGCCCATTGGAATCATCTTCTTTGCGGCCGTGACGGAGGCTGTCAATTCCGCCAATGTCCTCCAGACCGTGAAGAAGGACATAGAGTTCAACGCCTACCGCAGGTCCCAGAAGACCCTGCTGGCTTCCGTTTCCCATGAGATCCGGACCCCCATTAATTCCGTCCTCGGTCTCGATAAGATGATTCTCCGGGACACGAAGGAGGAGACCACCCGCCAGTATGCTCAGGATATCCGGACATCGGGCAAGGTCCTTCTCGCCCTTGTAAATGATATTCTCGATTTTTCCCGGCTGGAATCCGGGGCCGTGGAGCTCATTCCGGAGCCCTATTCCCTGAAAGAACTCCTGACGGAGATCTGCGTCGTGGAGAGGGAGAGGGCGGTCCAGAAAGGGCTGAAATTCTTCGTCGAAGTAAACCCGGAAATTCCAGACCGCCTGGTGGGCGACTATTCCCGCATCCGCCAGGTCCTCATCAATCTCATAAACAACGGGGTCAAGTATACGCCGAAGGGCTCCGTTACATTGACCTGCGACTATGAGCCGATAGAAGACGGTTCCATTCTCCTCAAATTTCATGTGAAGGATACGGGCATCGGCATCCGGGAAGAGGATATAAACCGCATTTTCGAGCCCTTTGTCCGCGTAGATGAGAAGAAGAACCGCTCGGTCGAAGGCACGGGTCTCGGCATGAGCATCACGGAAAACCTCCTCATCCTCATGGGCAGCCGCGTCTCCGTGGAGAGCCGCTACGGGAAGGGGTCGGACTTTTCCTGCCGCATTCCCCAGCCTGTGGCCGACCCGGCTCCCATCGGCAAGTTCGATATGCATGCCCTGCAGGAAGATGACAGGAGGGAAGAGAAGGACTATATCTGCCCGGATGCATGTGTTCTGGTCGTAGATGACACTCCGCTCAATATCAAGGTCTTTACGTTACTCTTAAAGGACAAGAAGCCCGTGATCCATACAGCTGCAAGCGGGGAAGAAGCCTTGGAGGAGTGCAGCAAATGCAGGTTTGACGTCATATTCATGGACCAGCGGATGCCCGGCATGGACGGAACGCAGACCCTGCATGTACTCCGGGAAAAAGAATCCTGCAGGATAAACCATGATACTCCGGTCGTCCTTCTCACGGCGGATGCCTTCGCCGGCGTGAGGGAAGAGGCCCTGGCGAACGGCTTTAACGGCTACTTAAGCAAGCCCGTCACCCCGGCAGATCTTTCCACTGCCCTGAGGGAATTTCTTCCGGCTGAAAAGGTCCTTGCCGATGGGGAAGAACAGCGGAGCCGGGAAGCTGCCGATGTGCCGGAGACTGCTGCAGGGCAGGATGCGGCAGAAGAAGCCTCTGCAGATGAAGCTGAGGATGATTCCCTGTTCTCCGTCCTTTCCCGCGAGTGCGGCCTGGCTGCCGAGAAAGCAGCGGAAAGCATGGGAAATGAAGATCTTTATCTTTCCGTCCTTTGCGACTTCACAGTCCTGGGGACCGCAAATGCCGACGAGATTGAGAGCCTTCGGGCAGCAGGAGACCTTGAGAACTATACGGTGAAGGTCCATGCCTTAAAGTCCTCGGCCAGGCTCATAGGAGCCATGGATATTTTCGCCCGGGCGAAAGACCTGGAGGCTGCCGGTGACCGGGTCGGGGAGGGCGATGCGGATGCCCGTGCCCAAATCAATTCCGATACGGGGAAACTTTTGGATGATTACCGGGCGCTTCTGGAGAAGCTTTCCGCTGTGCTCAGGGAAAGAAACCTTTTGCCCGGGGATGAAGGCGGGCAGGAAGGCGGAGACGGCAGGGAAGACGGAGCAGATTCCGACAAGCCGGAAATAGGGCCTTCAGACCTTTCTGAAGCCTACGGAGTGATCCTGGAGATGGCAGACGCCCTGGATCCTGACGGCATTCAGTCTGTTCTCAAGTCCCTTTCCGTCTACCGCCTGCCGGAGGCGGAGGCTGAGAAGGTCAGAAGAATTTCCGTCCTCGTGCGGGCAGTGAATTTCTCCGGAATCCGGGACGTCCTGAAAGATACAGCAGATGCCGGAGGAGAGGGAAACGCATGATGGCGAGCGAGCGTTTTCGAAAATTTGCGATTTTTGTCTGCTGCCTGGCGACGGCGGCTTCCATTTTTCTGCTTGCTGTCGGCAACGTGACCGGTGAGGATGACAGTCTCCTGGGCGGCTACAGATGCAGGGAACTCAAGACCCCCTGGTTTCAGATTTCCGGAACCGGGGAGAGGACCGGGGTCACGCTTCCGGGAACACTCCCCACGGACGAAAATGGGATGGCTTCTGGCAGAGAGGGCCCGGACCAAGGGTCTGACCCTTACGCTTGACTGTGACCCCGACCTTCCTTCCGTGCTCTCCGGGGATGACGTCCGTCTGAAGCAGATCATGACGAATCTTCTGACAAACGGGGTCAAGTATACGGAAAAGGGCTCTGTCACCCTTTCTGTCCACGGGGAGAAGTCAGGTAACGGGAAGACTCTGATTTTAAAGGTGGCAGTGAAGGATACGGGTATCGGCATCCGGGAGGAGAATATCGACAAGCTCTTCATGGATTTCTCCCGCATGGACCAGGTCAAGAACCGGCACATAGAGGGGACGGGACTCGGCCTTGCCATCACGAAGCTTCTCGTCGAAGCCATGGGAGGCCAGATCCATGTGGAATCCGTCTACGGGAAGGGCTCTACATTTTCCGTAGAAATTCCCCAGGGAATTGCCGATCCGACGCCCATGGGGAATCTGTCCCAGAATACGGCCGCCCATTCGGAGGCGAGGAAGACCTATCATGAGAAATTCACGGCACCAAATGCCCGTCTGCTGGTGGTCGATGACAACAGGATGAATCTCGTGGTCTTTGTATCGCTCCTTAAGAAGACAGGCATGCGAATCGACCAGGCCACGGGCGGGGAGCAGGCCCTGGAACTTACGAGAAAACAGAAGTACGATAGTATTTTCATGGACCATATGATGCCGGCTCCGGACGGAATCGAGACCCTGCACATGCTGCGGGGGGAAGAAGGGAATCCCAATAAGGATACGGTGACCATAGCCCTGACGGCAAACGCCATTGCGGGGATTGACCGCATGTACCTGTCCGCCGGCTTCCAGGACTATCTGTCAAAGCCCGTTGAGCCGCAGAAGCTTGAGCGGATGATCATGCGGCATCTTCCGTCGGAGCTGATAGAGATGGAAACAGATGACATCACGGAATAGAACACAGAAAGAATAGTTCGAAAGGAGAACGAAAATGGCAGCAATGGATTACTTCGATCACGACACGGCAATGACCTACTGCGGGGATGACGACATGTGGAAGACCATCCTCGAGGTCTATGTGGAAGAGGGTGAGGAATACTTAAAAAAGATTCCGGAGGCAGCGAAGGCCAAGGACTATCACAACTATCAGATCATGGCCCATGCCATCAAGTCCACGTCTTTAAACGTCGGGGCCGTCGATATGAACGCGGAAGCGAAGGAGCAGGAATTCTTCTGCAAGGACGGCAAGTACGATGAAGTGGATGCCGGCTGGGAGAAGTTCATGGAGGACTTTTCGAAGGTCCTTGATGCAGCAAAGGAAATACTGGCTTAGGGCCTCACATCCGGGGAATCCGCGTCAGCGAACAGGAAAAGGCAGCATGCTGCCCCGGCGAGCGGGAAGTCTTGCGGCAGGCACTTTTGACGGGATCATCTTTTATGGGAAAACCGAAACAGAAAAAGAATATCATCCGCATTCTGGGCTGGATGCCCTCCTTCTTTCCATAGGGGTAATCCTCCTTGTCGTGTTTACATTCAAAAATGAGAATACGACCCTGGGTACCGGTCCGGTCCGGGACTTAAATGACGGCTGGGGCTTCAGGACGGAAAATTCTGACAGGGAGGTTTCTGTCACTCTGCCCTATTTTGCCAAGAGTAAGCCGTATGAGGCCATTTACCTGAGCAGGACAGTCGACGAAGAACTCGCCGGGAAGACCCTGGCCTTTCTTTCCGCGGACAAGACTCTCTTTGTGACCCTTGACGGGGAGAAGCTCTACAGCTTCGGCTGGGACGGGGACCACTGGTTCGGAAAGACTCCCGGGAGCATCAAAAACTATGTGGATATTCCATGTCTTCCCTGATCAACGATGTGGCGGTCATGATCCGGGGAAGGGCAGAGGCAAAGGGGCTGACTTTCAAGGTTGAAGCCGATGCCGGGCTTCCGGAGAAGGCCCGCGGGGATGAAACCCGGATAAAACAGGTCATGGTAAATATCCTGACAAATGCGGTAAAATATACTCAGGAAGGTACCGTGACATTTTCGGTTCGCAGGAAGGGGGCAGGCCCCCTGACTCCCGGCCAGGCCGTTCCTGTTGAAATCTCCGTGAAAGATACCGGAATGGGCATCAAGCCTGAGAACCTGGACAGGATCTTTGACTCCTTCCAGCGGGTGGATGAGCGGAAAAACCGCTCCATCGAAGGCACCGGGCTGGGCCTTGCCATCACGAAGCAGATTACGGAACTCATGGGCGGGGAAATTGCCGTTACGTCCGAGTACGGCAAGGGCTCCTGTTTTACGGTGCCCCTTCCGGTAACCGTTCTCGGAACAGAGGAAATAGGAAATCTTTCGAAAAGGATTGCCGATGCGGCAGGCGAGTCCAAAGAGTCCGGATCGGGCCTCTATGCGCCGGGAGCCGATATTCTCGTAGTGGATGACAACCGGATGAACTTAAAGGTCTTTACCCTCCTTCTGAAGCAGTCCGGCCTTTCCATTGACCAGGCGACGAGCGGGGCGGATGCACTTGCCCTGATGGAAGGAAAAACCTATGATATTATTTTCCTCGACGATATGATGCCGGAGATGAGCGGGAAAGAGTGCCTCATTGAGATGCAGAAGCGGGCGGCGGAAAATCCGGAATATAAAAACAAAGCCACGCCTGTCGTCTGCCTTACGGCCAATGCCGTGTCCGGAGTGAGGGAAGAATATATGGCCCTGGGCTTTACGTCCTATCTTTCAAAGCCCGTGAAGGCGCCGGCCCTGGAAGGCATGATCCGGGACCTGCTGCCGGAGGGAAAATGCCGGAGGAGATGAGGGAATGAAAGCACAGAATAATATAAAACAAAGAAAAACAGGTTTTGCCGTTTTTTTTCCCGGGATGCCGGGGGTATTTTTCGGCAGGCGGACAGCAGCGGTCATTCTTGCGGCGATGCTGGCTTTTCCTTTGGCTGTTTTTTGGAAAATCCCTTCCCGCGCGGCGGAGGAGTCCTCTCTGAATTACACCGTATATGACAGGACGAACGGCCTTCTTTCTTCCGAGGCCAACTGTCTGGCGGAGACCCCGGACGGAATGATCTGGGTGGGTTCCTATGCGGGACTCTTTTCCTTCGACGGACGGAATTTCACCTTCATCCGGGAGGGGGGCATCGCAAACGTAAACGCCCTTTTCACGGACTCCAGGGGCCGTCTTTTCATCGGGACGAATGACAGCGGGGCTGCCGTCTATGAGGGCGGGGAATTCCGTTTCTATACGGACGAAGACGGCATTCCCTCCGAGTCCATCCGTTGCTTCGGTGAAGACGGGGCCGGGAATATCTTTGTCGGAACATCGGAGGGCATGTTTGAAATCACGGCGGACGGGGACATCCGGAATCTGCCGAACGGGCTTTCCTATGTAAATTCCATTTGTTTCTCCGGCGAAGCCTTCGTATGTACGGATAATTCCGGGCATCTCTACGTGCTCTCAGAGGACGGGAAATCCGCCTCTGAAATCAGAGCAACAAAGGCGGGAGATAAACAGCCCTATTATGAAGGCGTCTTTCTCTGCGGGGGAAAAGTACTGGCTGCGACGGCAGGAGGGGATATCCGGGAGGTTCTGCCGGGAGAGCTGACGGCGGAGGTGCGCTACATTGTCACTGACATCGGCGAGCTGAAAGCCCTTCTTACTGACGAGGAAGGCCGTCTCTGGGTCGGCGGACAGGCCGGCTTCGGCTGCTTTGAGAAAGGATCCGGCGAATTTTCCCTCCGGACGGTAGATTCCTTCAATACCTCTGTTTCCTGGATTCACGAGGACTACCAGGGGAATATCTGGCTCTGCTCCGGAGATCTCGGCGTGCTGAAAATGTCCGCATCCGCCTTTTCCCATTCCTCTACGGGGAAATACGAGGCCGTGACGAATGCCCTGCTTCCCTATAAGGACCGCACCTATGCGGCGACGGACCAGGGCCTCTTCATTCTGGACGCAGGCGGAAATCTCGTGACAAACGCTCTGACCGAGGCTCTGGACGGGTCCCGTATCCGCTGTCTCATGGCGGATTCAAAGGGGCAGCTCTGGATATCGACTTACTCGGATCTGGGGCTGGTGGAATCCGACGGGGAAAATATTATTCATTCCTATACGACTGAAAATGCAGGCATGACGGCGAACCGGGTCCGCAGTACATACGAGCTTTCCGACGGAACGATTGCAGCGGCTACGGCGGACGGACTGAATTTTCTGAGGGATGGGGTCGTGACGGAGACATTCACCGGGAATGACGGCCTGCAGAACACCCAGATTCTGTCCATAGCGGAGGGGGCGGACGGGACCTGCCTCATCGGAACGGACGGGGCCGGAATCTACTGTCTGAAGGACGGGGAGATTACATCCCATATCAGCAAGGCGGAGGGGCTGAACTCCGGCATTGTCATGCGTCTCACTCCCTATGACGGCGGGTATTTTGCCGTGACATCGAATTCCATCGGCTATCTCAAGGACGGGAAAGTGACTACCATTACGAACTTCCCCTATTTCAACAATTTCGATGTCTTACTTGACGGGGACACGGCCTATATTCTTTCCAGTGTCGGGCTTTACGTGCTTTCCGCAGCTGACCTTGCGGGAAATGCGGAGGATATGCAGTACAGCTTCTACGGGGTCAATGAAGGCCTGGACCAGGCCATGATGGCGAACAGCTTCAACTTCCTTTCCGGGGACATGCTGTATTTCTGTACGTCGGCCGGCTTCATGAGCTTCAAGACGGATTTTCTCACCCATACCTTCATCAAGTACGGGCTTGGCGATGTCTATGCGGACGATACCCTGATCAGGGCCGGTCAGGACGGACGCTATACAATCCCTGCGGAGACGGCGGTCATCAAGATATCTCCCTCTATAAGGAACTTCTCCCAGTCCGGGGTCTATGTCCGGATGAATATAGAGGGCATGACAAAAAATACTTCCGGTGTTCTCTATGAGGATGCGGAGCCTCTTACGCTTACAAATGCGAAGAAGGGAACGTATGCCATCCGGATGGAAATCATGTCCTCGCCGAACGGAGAGGTACTTTCAAACAGCAAGTTTTATGTGGAAAAGGAACCCCGCCTTTGGGAGAACCTCTGGTTCATGGTTCTCATGGCCATCCTAGCCGTGGCCGTTATTGCATTTATCGTCTATCTGATTCTCCGCATCCTGCTGAAAGCCCGGAGGCGGCAGGACCTGGAGCAGATGCAGAAAAAATTGGAAGAAGAACTGGCGGAGAAGACCAAGACCATCAAGGCTCAGGAAGAGGAGACAGAGAAGCTTCTGATGGAGACAGTCGAAGCACTCACGAATACCATAGATGCCAAGGACACCTATACGTCCGGCCATTCCAGGCGCGTGGCCAAGTATTCCCGCATGCTGGCGGAGAAGCTGGGACTTTCCAAGGAAGACTGCGACCTCATCTACCGGGCCGGGCTTCTGCACGATGTAGGAAAGATCCGGGTGCCGGAGGAGGTCATCAATAAGCCCGGCCGCCTCACGGATGAGGAATTCGAACTCATGAAGATTCACCCTGTGGCCGGATTCCGTATCATCAGCGGCATCTCCTGGGACAAGCGGATCTGCTACGGGGCCCGTTTCCACCACGAGCGCTATGACGGAAAAGGCTATCCGGACAAGCGGGCGGGAGAGGACATCCCCCGGATTGCCCGCATCATCGGCGTGGCCGATGCCTATGACGCCATGAGCTCGAACAGAAGTTACCGGGCCCATCTGCCCCAGGAGGCGGTCCGGGAGCAGATTGTGAAAGGCCGCGGCACCCAGTTCGATCCGGAGGTAGCCGACGCCATGCTGGCCCTCATAGACGAGGACAAGGATTATAAGCTCTGCCAGTCGGATATAGGCCGGCGGAGTGTCCTCATCACCGATGACGACAAAATCAGCTTTGTCATGGCAAAGAAGATTCTCCAAGGCGTCGGCAATGTGGAAATCTCCTATGCAAAAAGCCGGGAGGAAGAGATGGCCCTGCTCTCCGAAAAGTCCTTCGATCTCGTCCTGCAGGACATCTGGCTTCCGGACGGCTACGGCCTCGACATCATGAAAGAAATCCATGAGACAAATCCCAGGCTTCCTGTCATCATCATGTCCGGCGACATGGACCTGCCCCTCTTCGAGCAGGCTATCAACACCGGCGCGGCGGACTTCGTCACGAAGCCTTTCACGGCCAGCGAGCTGGAGGAGATGGTTAGGGGCATCCTCTACGACTAATATTTCGGGAAGAATATGTGAGCATTAAAAAATCCCCGGAAGCCGATAGCTTCCGGGGATTTCATTTCGTAGCGAGGGGGAGACTCGAACTCTCGACACCGCGGGTATGAACCGCGTGCTCTAGCCAGCTGAGCTACCTCGCCGCAACGAAGATAAATATACCAAAAGAGCGGGGACGCGTCAACTGTTTTTTTAAAAAGTTCCCGGCAGATTTGCAGAAAATCCGTCAAAAAATCCGGCCTCCTGACGGGGACCGGATTTTTGAATGATCATTGAGAAACTGGATTACAGCTTGAATTCCTTGACCACATGGTCCAGGTCGTCGGCGATAGCCTGCTGGTCCTGGGACATGGTGGAGACTTCATCGACTGTTCCGGCCACGTCTTCGACGCCGGCCAGGACGTTGCCCGACTCGTCGGCCGTGGACTGGGAGGACTCGGCGATGTTCTGAATAGCCAGGGAAACCTCGCCCATGATCTTCTCGATGTCATTGGACATATCGGCTACCTTGCCGGAGATGCCGGCGAAGTACTCCGCATCTTTGCCGTACTGCTCGGCAGTCTGGGTCAGGGTATCGTAGTCCGGCATGACCGTATCGGTGACAAAGGAGAGGAGACCCTTGGAGTTCTGGGACAGGTCGTTGAAGGAATCCTGAACCTGACCGACCGTGGCCTGGATGTTCTTGACGGCTTCCGAAGTCTCGTTTGCAAGCTTTCCTATCTCGTCAGCGACTACGGCGAAGCCGCGGCCGGCTTCACCGGCCCGGGCAGCCTCTATGGAGGCGTTCAGGGACAGGAGGTTGATCTGGTCCGCAATGCCGTCGATGACATTGGCCAGCTCGCCGATGGATTCAACAACCTTAGAATGCTCTATGCTTTCGCCCAGCTGGTCGGCAAACTGCTGGGAGAGGGCCTTGGCGGATTCCGAGGATTTGCGGGAGCTTTCGGCGACTTCGGCCGCCCGCTTCTTGATTTCCTCGGCTGCTTCGACGGCTTCTGTCGTCTCGGCGGCCAGCGTGTTCATGGAAGCATTGACTTCCTCGGCGGAAGCATTGACCTCCTCGGTCGCTGCGGAAGAGGAGGATGTGGCATCGTTGATCTTGTTCATGGAAGTCCGGATTTCCTCGAACTTTGCAGAGAGGTCATCCGAGGCCTGGCGCAGGTTCTGGGAAGAAGCAAACATCTTTTCCGAGTGGTCGGCTATGTTGCCGATCATGGTCCGGTTCTGCCCGTACATATTGTTGAGGGCAGTGGACATCTGGCCCAGCTCGTCGGAGGTATCCGCCTTCAGCTGCTCGACGGTCAGATCGCCGGCGGCCAGATGGTCTGAGAACTTCTGAACGGAAGTAATCTGCTTCGTAATGGAGTTGATGAGCAGGATGACGACCAGGCTCGATATCACCAGGGCGATGACCAGGATGACGACCTGCAGGGTGAACATGAAGGTGATGGGGCCCGTCAGCTCGGAGTCCGAAATCTGGGCGATGATGTGCCAGTTCGTATCCGGCATGGTCATGAAGTAGAGGTCATACTTCTTTCCGGATGCCGTGTAGGAAGTCTCGCCCCGCTCACTGGCCATGATGGCGGATCCGGCCTTGGCCAGGGAAGCATTGGCGTCTTCCGTAATCTTGTTTGCCGTCTGCAGGGTCTCTTCGTCAACACCGGCTATGTACACGCCTGTGGAGGCCAGCAGCATGGCGTTTCCGGCCTTGCCTACCTTGAATGAGGAGATGAAATCATTGATGGAAGAAAGCTCCATATCTACAGTGACGCAGCCGATATACTTGTCTCCATCATACATGGGAACAGAGCAGGAGGACATGATGAGGCCGGATGTGGCATCGTAGTAGGGGTCCGTCACTACGGCCTGGTCTTTTTCAGCGTTCTTGGCATTCGTGTAGTATTCCTGATTGAAATAGTCGTAGTCGGCGTTGGAATACTCCATGGTGACCTTTGTGCTGTCCCCGTCCTTCGTGACATAGGGGCCGACATATTCTTCATCCGGGTCAAATGCGTTGGGTTCGAACCAGAGGCCGGAGCCAAGGACCATGTCGTTTTCTTTGATGATATTGGCAAGAACTGCCTCATATGCATCCAGTGTCACGCCGGTCTTGTAGGAGGTCGAAACCATGTCGGCAATATTTTTTGCCGTGGATTCAACGACGTCTACCTGGCCGGAAACTGAGTTTTCGATGGATGCGAGGGAATTTTCCATGGTTGCGTCGATCTGGCTTGTAACGATGGACCGGCAGGCCGTGACGGACACGAACGTCATGATGATCATGGCGGCCGCGATGACCGGGATCAGGATGATCAGGACCTTGGAACGGATGGATTTGAACTTCTTCATGAAAGCCTCCTTTTGGGAAAGGATTACAGAAAAAATTGTTTTGCACTAAATTTGAATATACTGAATTATAAGCAGATTTTCAAGGCTTTTCGAAATGTTTGGGACCGTACAGACATGTTGTTTTACATTATTCATAAAACGTGAAAAGAAGGCATAGCATACGGGGGATATTTATGCTAAAATACATTGACTTTTACATGAAATGAAAACCTTGGAGAGGCACGAGGATGTGCCGCTCTGGGATTTTTTTATGCTAATTTTTCTGCTGAAGGCAAAAATATCGGCCTTGGAAGAATTTGCGGTCATATACGGAGGAAGCAGAATGGCAGTACCGATTGTACAGCTTCAGAATGTGGACAAGTGGTTCGATGAGGATCATATCGTAAAGAACTGCAGCCTGGATATCCGGGAGGGGGAATTCCTGACCCTTCTCGGTCCGTCCGGCTGCGGAAAGACGACGATTCTGAGGATGATATCCGGTTTCGAGCATCCCACATCCGGGAAGATCCTCTTCAGCGGAGAGGACGTGGACGACAGAGAGCCCTATGAGCGGGACGTGAACACGGTCTTTCAGAACTACGCCCTGTTTCCGAATATGAATGTCTTTGACAATATCGGCTACGGCCTCAAGGTAAAGAAGGTCCCGAAGGATGAGATCGCGGAGCGGGTGAGTGAGATGCTGAAGCTTGTCCACCTCGAAGGCTTTGAGAAGCGCCGGATCAACCAGATGTCCGGCGGGCAGAAGCAGAGGGTGGCTATCGCCCGTGCCCTCATCAACCGGCCCAAGGTGCTTCTTCTCGACGAGCCTCTCGGCGCTCTTGACATGAAACTCAGAAAGCAGATGCAGATTGACCTTCGGCACCTGCAGACCCGGCTCGGGACCACGTTCGTTTTCGTCACCCATGATCAGGAGGAAGCTCTGACCATGAGCGACCGGATCGCCGTCATGAGCGAGGGCGTCATAGAGCAGATCGGGACTCCCTATGACATCTATATGGACCCCAAGACCCGCTTTGTCGCGAACTTCATCGGGGAGTCGAACCTCTTCGAGGGAGAAGTGACAGAGGTGAAGTCCGACCGCAATATGGTTGTCAAGACGAAGGAAGGCCTCCTGCTTGTGGAAAAGCCGGACGAGATGCTGGTGGCCGAGGGTTACAGCGTACCGACATCGGTTGTGAACCTCACGAATGCGGAGCTTGCCGGCGAGCCGAAGACCGTTGCGGAGCACGCCGCCCGGAGGCTTTCCCATATGGAGGCCGGCCAGCATATCAGCATCTGCCTCAGGCCGGAGGACATCAAGGTAAGCAGGACCGAGCCGGAAGGGCCTCACTTCAAAGCCACGGCCAAAGACAAGATTTTCATCGGGGACAATACCCGCCTCATGGCGACAACCGCCGGCGGCATGGATATCAAGATTTCCCATCCCGATACGGAGAACCTGCCGGAGCCGGGCGAAAGCTTCTATTTCTACTGCGATCCCAAGGACGCCGTCGTGATACTCGAGTGAGGGAAAAATATTGGCTGAACATACTACACCGAAAAAACAGAAAATATCGAAGCGGGAGAGGCTTTCCCATATCATCATGTGCGGGCCCGTCACGGTCTGGACTGTTCTGTTCATCGTCCTGCCCGTAGCGCTTCTTGTCTTTATGAGTTTCCTGACGAAGGGCTCCCTGGGACGGATCGAGTACAAATTTACGCTGGAGAATTATGCGGAGATTTTCAACCCCGCCTATGTGAATGTCGTGAGGGAGTCCCTGATCATCGCTTTCTGGACGACCCTGGTCACGGTCCTTCTCGGCTATCCACTGGCCATGGTGATTTCGAAACTCAAAAAGAAAACGTCCGGTATCGTGACGATCGCCATCATGCTTCCCCTCTGGGTCAGCGGCCTCATCATCACGTATTCCCTCGTCATCATGCTGAACGCTTCCGGCACGGTGAATACCCTCCTCATGCATCTCGGGCTCATCAAAAAGCCCCTGCAGTTACTGTACAACAGTTTTGCAGTCATCGTCGGCATGGTCTATATGTTCATGCCCTTCGCGGTCCTGCCCATGTATTCATCCATAGAAAAGCTGGACAGGGGCCTGATTGAGGCCTCGGAGGACCTGGGGGCGAGTCCGGCGCGGACATTCTTCAAGGTGCAGCTTCCCCTGACGAGCCCCGGCATCTTCGCCGCCATCATTCTGACCTTCATTCCCTGCATCGGCTACTACATGATCGCCGATATGCTGGGCGGGGGCAAATCGCTGCTGATCGGCAACCTCATCTACCGCCAGTTCACGGTTTCAAGAAACTGGCCCTTCGGAGCGGCCCTCTCTGTCGTTCTGGCCGCCATCATCCTCATCATGGTCCGTATCTACACGAAGCACGGTGGGTCCATGGACGACCTGGCCTGAGCGCTTCACTACTGCTCGAGTACATCCGGGAGGAATTATATTAGTATATGAATAATGAAGTACGCGATAATCGCTTCAGGAGCAGGGGATGGCGGAATGCCTCCTATATCTACCTTGCCGTCATGCTGGTCCTTCTCTATGCCCCGGTCATTGTCATGATCCGCTATTCCTTCAATGACAGCCGGACAAACGTAGTCTGGCAGGGCTTTACGACGAAGTACTATGTCAAGCTCTTTCATGATCCGGCCCTTTGGGAGATCTTTTTCGTGACCCTTTTCATCGCGGTCTGCGTGACCCTGCTCGGCACCGTCATAGGAACCCTGGGGGCCGTGGGCTTTGCCCGCGTCCGCTTTCCGGGCAAACGGATTATAGAGGACTTCATCTACTTTCCCCTGGTTCTGCCGGAAATCGTCCTCGGTATTGCCCTCCTTCTGCTTTTTAATTTCAACGGCATCCGGCTCGGCATTCCGACCATCATCATAGGCGATACCACCCTGGTGCTCCCTTACGTCTTCGTGACGGTCAAGGCCCGCCTTTCCGGCATGGACCCTTCCGTGGAGGAGGCTTCCATCGACCTCGGCGCCGACCGCATGTATACATTTTTCCATATTACGATGCCGGCCATAATGCCTGCCGTAATTTCCGGGGCTTTCATGAGCTTTTCCCTGGTTCTCGACGAGCTGATTCTGACCAGCTTCCTGGCCGACGCAGCCACCGTGACTCTGCCCATGAAGATCTATTCCATGATCAAGAGGGGCGTCACACCGGAAATCAATGCCTTGACGACCATTATCTTCATTGCCGTGACACTCGCAGTCGTCATCTATCTCGTCGCTTCGGAAATGAAGGACAGAAAACGCCTTCGGGAAGAAGAGAGGAGGGGAGAATGAGGAAAAAAATTTTGTCTATTGTCTCCTGCCTTGCTCTGGCGGTCACCGGTCTTTCCGCCTGCGGCTTCAATACGGAGGCCGGCTCCTACCTTTCCCAGGAGGCCGATGCCAATACCCTGAACGTCATGATCTGGGACAGCGACCTCTCCGAGACCACGGTGCAGGAGTTTGAGAGCCAGTTCAACTGCAAGGTCAATGTGACCTATCTCGAGGATACGAATGAGATGCTGCAGAAGCTGATTGCGGGCGGGGCAGATTATGACGTTCTCGATGTGGAGTCCGACTATGTAAGGGCTTTCAAGGAAGCAGACCTTCTTGCCCCTCTGGATTATGGGGTCATTACGAATACCGGGAATCTGGATCCGACTTTTTTTACGCCCGGGAAGGGAGCCATCGGGGATGAGAACTTCGAGTACTCCATTCCTCTGGCCGGCCCCTTCTTCACCTGCGTCGTGTACAACAAAAATACCTGCCCGGGAGAGATTGATACCCTGGAAGATCTGGCCAAGTCGGAATTTAAAGGCGAAGTCTGCAGCGTCAAGGACTCGGTCTCCGTCTATATCGGCGGCCTGATTGCCTTAGGATATCCTCTCGATTCCACGGATGACGATGAGCTTGCCGAGTGCCAGGAGATGTGGCAGAAGATCTATCCCAATGTGAAGAGCTTCGTAAGCTCAAGCGCGGTCTCCCAGCTTGAAACAGGGGAGTGCTCCGTGGCCTACTGCTGGGACTTTAACACCATCTGCGCCGACTCGGAAAAGTACTGGGATGAATTCGACGTGGCGCCTGCTACCGGCATGGGCTATACCCAGGACTGGTGCATTGCCAAAAGTTCCCGCCGGCAGGAACTGGCCAACGAATTCATCAATTTCACCATGTCGCCGGAGCAGCAGGCGAATCTCATCAATGATTTCGGCGGAATCACGACGGTAAAAAAAGAACTGATAGAAGACCTGCTGCCGGAAAATTATTATGAAAATCCATGCGTAATCCGTTATACCGAGATGTGGAAGGACCATCAGGAATTCGCTGTTACGGACGAGCAGAATGACAAGATGGATGATCTCTATAACGAACTCATGAGTCAGTAGAGCTGATTCTGAAATAGAAAAAGACCGGCCCGAACGGACCGGTCTTTCGCCTAAAAATGGAGGGTTTTTCAGCCTTCCTTTTTTTCGTTGTGGTACCTTCGTTTGTAATAGTAGAGGACGTCATCAGCGGCCTGGATGGAGACCGCCACGTCATTTCCCATGACGACATGCCCGATGCTGATGGTGAGGTCCGCCGGGAAGCGACGGTTTTTTGCCACCCGGCTGATATTGTCCTGGACGGAATCTATGAAGGCCTTGACGTCGAAATTGTCGTCAGCCTCTATTACTATGATGAATTCGTCGCCCCCGTAGCGGGCAGCCTTGTAGCGGCAGTCGAGCAGCTGGCAGGCGTTTGTGATGCCTGTGGAGACAAACTTCAGGGCCCGGTCCCCCTCGGGATGGCCGTAGGTGTCATTGATGGCCTTGAAGTCATTGATATCCGCCATGAAGAGGTAATTCGTCATGCCGGCTTTCGTGTCCTTCGAAATCTGCTCGAGATATTTGACGAAGAAGCGCTTGTTTGAAAGACCGGTCAGGGGCTCGACGCTGACCTGGCGCTGGGTATAGGACAGGAAAAGATAGAGCGTCCCGCAGGAGAAGCCTATATTGTTGATGGGAAGCTTGGGGTAGAAGTACTGCAGGGTACCCGCCAGCAGGGGAATCAGGGGAAAAGCGGCGTCAAAGAGAATCTGTTTCCGGTCGCCCTGCATTTCCTTCTTTGCAGACAGCTGCAGGAGGTAGACGGAAGCGGCAACAAGATAGGAAAAAATCAGGATATACTGGACGATGAAGGCCCCGCTTCTACAGTAATTGCCTTCTTCGTCTATGAAAAAGAGAATGCCGGTCGGAATGTTGATGATGAGAAGGACCGCATGGATGGCGAGGGGAGGCAGGGTATGGATGATTCGAGTCCGGAGGTCCTCCATGCTTTCGTCCTCATTTCCCTGCTTGAAATAGAGGTAGAGGAAGAAGGCCATGCAGTCGGCGGAGAAGAAGTAGATGGTTTTCAGCAGGTACAGGGCCCAGTGATTTGCGGCCAGAAAGGCGGTTCCGTCTATAATATTCCAGACCATGTCGACAGCAAGAAACGTGATAAGGCAGCCGAGTGCCCCGCGGAAGATACGCTCCTTCGTAGCCTGGCCCCAGCTCGTCAGGGAGGAGACCAGAATCATGCCGACGACAAGAATGGCAAATATATTGAATTCAGCATAGAAAGCGCGGTACCAACCCATACTGTTTCCTTTCTGTCCGCTTTTCCTTATGATACCGCAACAGGAAGAAATAGTGAAACAGTTTCTGAAATTTCGAGATAATTCTACATATCAAAAAGAATGTTTGCCTTTCTGTCTCCGGGCAGGACGGTTTCCGCTATCTCTATGGCTTCTGCAGATATGCCTTCTTTCCTGCAGAAGGAGTTGAATTCTTCATGAGAATAATGTAAATCCCCGGCCCGCTTTTCTCCGATTCTTTTGTTCAGCCCCTTCACCTTTGCCGTGAGCTTTTGAAAGTCCCGTTCCTCTTCCAGCATTGTCTTTTTCCCGGCAGCGCTTTCTGCGTCGCAGATGGCGATGACCTCCATGGCGGCTCTGAGGTTTCCGTAGATGTCGGAGGCCTCCATCAGAAGGTCCGGCCTCTTTTCAAGGGCGCCGAGAAGGGCAGTCCGGGCGCCTTCGAGGTCGCCCCTTGCGAAGCAGGCGGCCACAGCTTCTTCCGTTTCCTTCGTCTCCTTCTTTTCCCCGGACATGCCCACCATGCATTCTTTCACATGAAGGCCATTTTTTTTCACATAGACCGTCAGCAGGAGCTCGGAAAGGAAGCCGTAGAGGCGCTTCTGATAGGCCGTATAGCCGGTCATGTCGACTAGCTTTTCCGTTTCGAAGAGGAGGGAAAAGAGGAAGTCACAATAGGCGTGAAAGCGCTCACGCGGCATGATGAACATATTGCCGAAGTAGGTACGATTGCCGTGAACGATGCGGTGGAAGGTCTCGGAATATCCAGGCTGCATTTCCCTGATGACGTCCGTGAGTGCATCCAGGTCCTTTCGATGGTGGTCTGCTCCGAAGGCCTCGTAGTAGGTCGTCGGCAGGAGGACCTGTTTTGTGGAGACGAGATCGTGGTTTTGGAGGGCGGCTTTTGCTTCTTCCGCCGAAAAGATATGGTCTTCAGTCAGGAGGTAGCGGCGGTAGTGGGCCGTGCCTATGATTTCTGAATCGGTATTATTCTTCCAGATCCAGTAGATGCCGGTGAGCTCGCTGTAGAAGGGATTTTTTGCGGAGATATTGTCTCCCGTGTCGTCGTGAAGACAGGGCAGAGGCTCATGAAGCGCTGATCCCACCTGAAGGGGCACGTAAGTGCGGTCCGGCGGCAGGGAGCAGGCCTTATGAGTCAGAATGTAGAAACGGACGGACATGGGCAGTTACCTCAGGCTTTTCCGGGAGCAGGCAGACGTCTCTTTCTTTTTTCCGATGCGATAAAAGGCTTTTTTGCCAGTACCTCATATTCCAGATTGGCGGTATAGAGCCGCAGGTTCACGTAGCTTATGAGAAGGTAGAAAAATGTACCGATACAGAAGCCCAGACCGAAGAGACGTAAAGGTCCGTATTTCATGATCAGAGACGTAAATACGATCACGCCGGCAGCAAAGACTGAGTTGTCGATCAGCACGCTCTTATAATCCGCGAAATACATGGAAAAAAGGAGGCTTCGGGCATGATTGTGGGTAAAACCCAAGCCTCAAACTACAAGTAAATAT
>CAZOYS010000001.1:0-95634 GCA_964584155.1 uncultured Lachnospiraceae bacterium | reverse complement strand
GGTCGTGGATTCGGGTACGGCCATGAATGTTGCATTTACGTTTGGAATGGACCCTGGTGGACCCGGGTGGGCCTGCTGGTGCCTGATCGACCTGATGCCCGTTGGTCTGGTACCTGCTGGAGTCTGATAACTGATGAGCCCGGTGGCCTGCAGGCTGGGTAGCCTGTAACACGATGTGTTACCAGGCCGGCGGATTCTGCATTTCAAAGGACGTTAATAATGGGTAAGGATTCTGATTTCTACAAGGACAAGAAAAAACAACAACTTGTGACGCTCCGGGGACTCATGAAGGACCTTCCGCCTTGTGCGGTTGACTATATTCACAGTAAGGAACTGACGACCCAGACATCGACCCTGGTTTCATATTCTTATGATCTGCTTACATTTTTCCGCTACCTGAAGGAAGCCAATCCTGCATGTAAACAGTTCGAGCCCAAGGATTTTACCTGTGACTTCATCTCAAAGCTTGAACCTGAGGATATTCTCGAATATCAGCGCTATCTGGAGCTGAATCTCGATGAGGCTGACTATCATGAGGAAGGGAAAAAAGCAATTGCCCGGAAAATGGCCCCCCTGCGGGGAATGTTTCTCTATCATTTTCAGCACAAGAATATCAAGGAAAATCCCATGATTCTTGTTCCTTTGCCCCGGCTCAAGAAGGACAAGAATATTGTTCGCTTGTCCAATTATGAAGTCCGGGCCATTATGGACGCCGTTGAAAACGGAACCGAACAAATGTCCAAGCGGCAGAAAGCCTTTGCCGAGAAGACCCGGAAACGGGACGTGGCTATTCTGACCCTTATGCTCGGAACGGGTATTCGGGTCTCGGAGTGCAATGGTCTGGACCTTGACGATGTGGACCTGACCGTGAATACCATTACAATCGTCCGAAAAGGCGGAGGCCAGGATGTTCTCTACTTCGGAGATGATATTCACGAGGCCCTGTATGATTATATCGATTCGGAGCGGAAACTCATACACCCGGTGGAAGGACAGGAAAAGGCCCTCTTCTACTCCCTGCAGGGTAAGCGTATGAGTGTGGATGCCATAGAAAATCTTGTGAAAAAGTACGCGCAGATTGCGGTTCCCACGAAGCACATCACGCCCCATAAACTCCGGTCCACCTACGGCACGGCCCTGTACAGGGAAACCGGGGACATCCGTCTCGTGGCGGACGTGCTCGGCCATGAGAATATCAATACGACAATTGATTACTATGCGGCCATAGAGGACGAGCACAAGCGGGAAGCCGCCAACGCCGTGAATTTCAACCGGCCGGACCCCTCCTGATTTTTTCCAGCAGTTTCTCAAAGTATTCCGGCAGGGGGGCTGAAACTTCCACATATTGCCCTGTTGTCGGGTGAATGAAGCCGATGGTCTTTGCGTGCAGGGTCTGTCCTTCCAGCTTGAAAGGGCATTTCCTGGGCCCGTATACCGGGTCTCCCAGCAGGGGATGACCGATGGAAGCCATATGGACCCGGATCTGGTGGGTCCGTCCGGTTTCCAGCCTGAACTCGCAGTACGTATAGTCTCCGAAACGTTCGAGCACCCTGTAATGGGTCACGGCCCGTCTGCCGGCCGGGTCTATGGTCACCTTTTTACGGTCGTTCTTCGAACGGGCGAGCGGAGCGTCAATCGTCCCTTCATTATTCTTGAGATTCCCGATGATGATTCCCTCATAGATGCGGTTGACCGTGTGTTCTTTGATCTGGGCCGCTATGGCGTTATGGGCCTTGTCATTCTTGCAGATGATGAGGGAGCCGGTCGTATCCCGGTCGATCCGGTGGACGATGCCGGGCCGCTTCTCCCCGTTGATGCCGGACAGGGAGTTACCGCAGTGATAGAGAATGGCATTTACGAGAGTATTGTCCTCATGGCCGGGGGCCGGATGGACTACCATGCCTTTTGGCTTATTCACAACCAGGACGTCGTCATCTTCATAGAGAATATCCAAAGGTATGTTCTGGGCCTGCAGGTCAACTTCTTTCACTTCCGGAAAGACCACGGAAATACTGTCTCCGGCAGAAACCTTATAAGAGTCTTTTTTTGACTTTCCGTTTACGGAAATAAGCCCCCTGGCTATGAGATTTGAAAAGAAGGACCGGGAATGGTCCGGAAACAGGTCCTTCAGGCAGACATCCAGACGTTTCCCGGCATTCTCCGGTCCTATGGAAATTATTGTATTATTTTCACTCATAAATCATCATTCGAATCAAATCCCGGAAAGAAACCGGCTTTCGCGAAACGGCAGTTCGACATAGGCCGGCTGTTCGAAAGTCCTCTATACCTGAATTTCGCCTGAAAGCACTTTCCGGTAGTCGACCAGATTTTCCCTGAGCAGGTTTGGAATGTCCAGTTCATAGGGGCACCTGGTCTTGCACTTGCCGCAGTTGATACAGTCTTCAATCTTTTCCATTTCCGCCTGCCAGTAGGGAGTCAGCCAGGCCTCGGAAGGCGCTCTGCGCAGCATGAGGCTCATGCGGTTGCACTGATTGATCGTGATGCCCACCGTGCAGGGCATGCAGTAGCCGCAGCCCCGGCAGAAGTTCCCGGAAAGCTCCTGCTTTTCCTTTTCAATGAATGCCGCAATTTCCGGGGTCATTTCCGGTGTTTTGTCAAAGAAGTGCAGCCATTGATCGAGCTCCTCTTCCCGCTGAATTCCCCAGATCGGCAGGGCATTGTCGAATTGGCCCATGAAGGCCATGGCCGCTTCAGCGTTCGTAATCAGGCCGCCGGCCAGCCCCTTCATGCAGATGAAGCCCATGTTGCGGGCGCGGACTGCCTCATACAGCTCTAAGTCCTTGTCTCCGGCAAGATAGCTGAAGGGATACTGCAGGGTCTCGTAGAGGCCGGAAGCGGCAATTTCCATGGCTACCCCGATTTTGTGGGTCGTGATTCCGATATGGCGGATGAGGCCTTTTTCTTTGGCCTCCAGCATGGCCTCATACATGCCCGTCCCGTCCCCCGGCCCATAGCACTGGTCAACTTGATGAAACTGGTATATATCGATATAGCTGCAGTTCATGAGGGAAAGCGAGGTCTGAAGGTCACTCCAGAAGCCTTCGACCGTCCGTTCATGGGTCTTTGTCGCAATAATGATATTTTCGCGTTCAGTTTCGAACAGACCGCCGGGACATCCGAAGGCCAGCCCTATTTTTTCCTCGGAATCGCTGTAGGCTCTTGCGGTGTCGAAGAAGCGCATACCGCCGGCATATGCCTTCTTCAGAAGGTCAACTGCCTCGTCCTTTGTATCCCGCTGGATGGGCAGGGCCCCGAAGGCATTCTGCGGTACCGTGATGCCGGTAGCTCCAAGAGTAATATTTCTCATATTGTAAGCCCTTTCACAAGGATGTCATTTTTCAAATTGTACATGGCATTGCCCCTGCAATCCATATAAAGGGATGCCATTTGTAAAATCATATATTTATTTGCCCCATCCACATTAAAAAAAGATGTCATTTGCAGAAATTTACAAATTATTGCCCCTTCAGCACATGCAAGTGGATGTCATTTGCAGGATTGAACGAACTTTTGCCCCTGCAGTCACATGCGGGGGATGCCGTTTGCAATAAAACGTCTATTTTTCCCTTTTCATTTCGGAAGAACGTTCGAGCTCATCCCCCTTATATACGAAAAGCACCATGACAATGAGCACAATCACTGAAAGGGTGACATAGATGTCCGCCACATTGAAGACGGGAAAATCTATGAGGGAAAAATAGATGAAATCAATGACATAGCCCTGAAAGAGGCGGTCGTAGAAGTTCCCGAGAGCCCCGGCCAAAAGCACGACCAGAGTCACATAGAGGGGAAACATGCGTTTCGTCAGCTTCGTCCTGTGCAGGAAGCAGATGATTACTATGGAAAAGGCCGCCGTGATCGCGAAGAAAAACCACCGCTGGCCCTGCAGGATGGAAAATGCCGCGCCGCGGTTTTCAAGGTAATGAAGCTGCAGGACACCTGGAATCAGGATACAGTCCTCCTTTCCCATCAGGGTGCCCTGGGCGGCCACCTTCGTCAACCGGTCCAGAAGGATCAGCAGAAACAAAAGTATAATTGTAAAGATAACCCGCTTTTTGCGGGACTCATATTTTTTCATGACTAATGTAATACAACTAGCTCAGTACGTATCGGATGCCCTGCAGAATCTCCTCGTCTGTGAGCCCCGTTTCAATATAGGCATTTCCTATTTCTTTTAAGAGGATGAACTTGATGCGGCTTCCGACCATCTTCTTGTCATTCTTCGTGGCAGCAAGGACTTCTTCAGCCGTAAAAAGCTCTTTCACATAGTCAGGAACCCGGACAGGGAGGCTGTAGCGCAAAAAAGCCGCTTCGATATCCGAAAGATCGTTTTTGGAAATCAAGCCCCTCTTCATGGAAAGGAAGGCTGCCGCAACAGACCCTATGGCCACGCATTCCCCGTGGAAGAGGATGAAGTCAGAGAGCTTTTCGACAGCATGACCTATGGTGTGGCCGTAGTTCAGATGGGCCCGGATGCCTTTTTCCGTCGGGTCCTCTTCCACCACGGCGCCCTTGATTTCGCAGCTCATGTAAACAGTCCGTTCTATGACGGAAGGCTCCTGGGAAAGGACGCGGTCTGCATTATTCATAAGAAAATCGAAATAGGACCGGTCGGCAATCAGGCCGTGCTTGATGACCTCCCCCATACCCGAGAAAAACTGGCGGTCGGGCAGGCTCCTTAATGTGCTGCAGTTCATGTACACGAGGGAAGGCATGTGGAAGGCACCCACCATGTTCTTGTAGTGGGAGAAATCCACGCCTGTCTTGCCGCCGATGGAAGAATCCACTTCGGAAAGAAGGGTCGTGGGAACCTGGACGAAATCAATTCCCCTGAGGTAGGTGGCAGCCGCATAGCCGGTCAGGTCTCCGACCACGCCTCCCCCCAGGGCAATGAGGAGATCTGTTCGGTCGAAATGGCTTTCGATCAGGACTGTATAGAGGCGCTCGACATTCTTAAGAGTCTTCGAAGCCTCCCCGGCCGGGATTTCAAATGTGATGACTGTGGGAAAGGCTGAAATCAGGGCTTCCCGGACTTCCCGTATATAGAGGGGGGAGACGTTCGAATCCGAAACGATGCAGAGCTTTCTCTCCTTCCGGCCGCCGGATACGGAGAGGACCTTTTCCGCAAGGTCCGTCCAGTCCTGCCGCAGAAGAATATCGTAGCAGGGCCTGCCATCCCTGATAATTGTAAGCTGTTGAGACAAATTTCAACCTCCCTCGATAAAAAATATACCGGACAGTATAACATGTCCGGTACGGAAAAAATCAAAAAGCAGATTCTAGAATCCGGTCTTCAGGCCGTTCATTTCGAACGAATCCATGAGGCCCTGCAGGTCGCCGGAAATATCGACATTCTTCGGCGTCACAATGAAGATGTAATTGCTGATCTTCTGCAGGTTTCCGTCAATAGCGTAGCAGGCGCCGGACATGAAATCAATGATCCGCTGGGCGATGGCCAGGTCCAGGCCTTCCATATTCAGCACCACGGTCCGGTTGCAGAGAAGGGTTTCCGCAATGTCCTTCACTTCTTCAAATGACGTCGGCTTGATGACACAGACCTCAGCCGTGATGGCGGACGTCTGTTTTCTCCGCATGGGAGTAATCTTCTGAGTCGTCACGGCAGGCCGGTTCTTCACGGGCTCTTCGTCGTCCTCATCGGATTTTTTGAAGATGCCCTTCTTCTTCGGCTCGTCGTCATCGTATTCGTCAAAGTCGTCATCGAAATCGTCGTCATCTCCGATCTTCATGGCGTCTATCATCTTGTCAAAAATACTCATGGTATTTCGCTCCAAACTCACTGCTTGCTGTAGTCTCTGGGGCCGAAAATCCTCGTTCCGACACGGACCATGGTAGCGCCCTCTTCTATGGCCACTTCATAGTCACCGCTCATACCCATTGACAGAATATCCATTGATATATTATCAATGTTTTTCGAGCCTATGTCAATTGCCAAGTCCTTAATTTTTCTAAATATTGGGCGATTCTCATTGGCATCCACCACATATGGTGCCACGGTCATGAGGCCCTTTACCCGTACATGCTTCAAATCGGCGATTTCCCGGCACAACTGCTCCACTTCCTCCGGCCTTACACCGAACTTGCTGATTTCCCCGGAAGCATTGACTTCGAGAAGAATGTCCACCGTGTCAATTCCCTTCTTTGCTGCCTGCACGTCGATTTCTTCGGCAAGCCGCAGGGAATCCACAGAATGTATCAGGGTTGTCTTTCCGATGATGTATTTGACCTTGTTCCTCTGCAGGTGGCCGATCAGGTGCCAGCGGATGTCTTCCGGCAGGACTTCGATCTTCCCGGTCAGCTCCTTGACCTTGTTCTCACCGAAGTCCCGGCTGCCTGCGTCATAGACCTCCTTGATGGCTTCGGCCGGGTGCATCTTCCCGACAGAAATGAGCGTCACGTCCTCAGGCTTCCTTCCGGACCGGACGGCGGCCTCATCAACGGTTTTTCTGACTTCCTTATAATTTTCAGCCAGCATGAAAACTGCTCCTTTCATACTAATAAACCAGCTTATTTTCCTCGACACTGTCCCCCTGCAGGGCAATGTGGTCGTAAAGGGCAATCCCGTAGGATGTGCCGGCTTTTACAATGCAGTAGTTCCCGCTCTCGTAGACTATGTCTATGAGCTTGAAGACGGCGTAGCCCTTGTTGACATTGTATACGCCCTTGTGGCTCGTCGTATTGCTCCCGACCATAAACTCTCCGCTGCCGGACGGCTCGCGCAGAAGCTCGCCTGATGAAAGCTTTTCTCCGTCGGTATAATAATTCTCCTCGTCCTCAAAGTAAACCGTCGGTTTGACGAATTCCCCGTCGCCGGAGGAATTCATGCGAAGAACCCCGACGTCAGACGAGTCATCGCCCTTCAGAAAGTAGGACTTGGGAATGCCGTAGAACTCCTTCTCCACAATGGCGGACTCGGGAATCTTCAGCCCGGAGGCCTGATCTAAGTGCAGGGATACCGTGAGAAAGCGGTCGTCGGCATAACGCTCCATGGAATCGTCAAAGGAAAGTATCAGATAGGTCTGGCCGGCCTTTTCCATGAGGCTCACTGCCCCTGTAGCTTCTTTCCCGTCTGCGTCAAAGCTGACATCCAGGTAGGACTTGTCCGCAAGAGCAGTTTTCGTCTCGGCTGAAATCGGCATGACGAGCTGCCAGTTGTCATCCGTAACCAGCTTATATATGGGCTGGCCTGCCTTCACGTCGGAGTCGGAAGAAAAGGTTGTCTTCTTGTAATCCTTCATTTCGAAAAGGTCGGAAGTGATATTGTCCGTCGTAATCCCCTCCAGCCCGTCCGTAGAAAGAATCAGAAGGCCGGGAGCCGATGGATAATTATTGATGAAGGTCCCTCCGGCTGCGGCTGATGCAATTGTTTCCGCATTGTCCGCATAGATTCTTCGCCCGTAGGCCGTGGAAAGCGTCTCCGAGAGGGCATTCTTGAAGGCATAGGTCTTGGCAAATCCCGTATTCGTGTAGGAGGAAACGAAGTCGGAAATCGTCTCTTCGGAATCCGAAAGGTCATCGAGCGTGAGGGCGCTTTTCACGGTCTTGTCCGAAATGAGGGAGGCAATCTCCCCCGTCGTATCCAGAGCGCAGACAAGACTTCGTACCCCTACCCGGGCCCCGTTTTCCGTGAAGTAGACAATCTTCCCGTCTCCGGGGCTCGTAATGAGGCTTTCCTTCCTTATGGCCATGGCCCGGTAGCGGTTGTCCGTCGTGATAGAACCCTGAACCACCTCATATACTGTCACATTGGACTGGGTGAAATAGGAAAAGATGTGGAATACCACATAGGCGAGGATGAAGAGAGAAATGATCAGACCGATATTGAATTGTATCCGGCGGGGGAAGCGGGTGACGGTTCCTCCGTGCTTTTTCTCACGTCTGCTCAAGATAGAAAATATTCCTCACACATGAAGAGCGCCCGGTCTGGACAAAGAAGGCCTGGCGCTCAAGATAATTCAGTTCAAAATTGAAAACCCCATATGGGAAATTGAACATATGGGGCCGGTCATGGTACCCCTGCCCGGCAGATCAAAGAGAAACGATGATCTTTTCCTTGACGGAAGCCGGAAGATCGGACTCGTTTTTGGATACGGAAAGAAGGAAGTCAGTATCGAATTTCTCGGAAAGGTTTGTGAGCTTGTCAACCGCGTCGTCCAGGCCCTCTGACGTGTCGATGAAGGCAATGGTCAGGAAGCTGTCGAGGTAGATTTTCTCGATGTCGCGGTTGCTCGAAATGATGCCGGCCAGGAAACCAAGGAACTCGCCGGTCGTGGACATATCGAAGTCCTCCATATTGATGAGGCGGACCTTCGAATCCAAGTCGAACATATGCTGCTTGCTCTTGTCGATGAAGATGAGGCTGCCTGTGCACTTCTTCACATCGGCAGACACACGGTCCAGGAGCTGTCTTGTCTTTCCCTTCCCCTTTTCTCCTGCAATGATTTCTACCATAACTGCCCTCCTTCGTTTGTGCAAGATTGATAGTGCAGAGGCTTTTTCCTCCGCTTTTTATAGAAGTATTGTATTATAGTAGCCGCCAAAATACAAGGCTAATCGGGAGTTTGCCCTCATTCAGAGATGAAGGATCCGGGGGGTGTTTATAATCATGCTGCCGAATAGGCTTCGAGAATTTCCCCCATCAGAAGATAGAGGTTCGTCCTGGCATCTGCTCCGAACACCAGGGAAATGACATTCTGTCCGGCTGCATTCTGGGACAGGAGCACAAGGCAGTAGCCTGCATCTCCTGTCGTCCCGGTCTTGCCGCCTATGACCTGTACGCCTTCCGGCATATGGCGGTAGCCGGTGATATACTGGTTCGTACTCTGCCAGGTCCTGGTAACCGCATTTCCCGAAGCATCCGTATAGTAGGCGTCATAGCTTGCCGCATGAATGACATCCACGAAATCGGGATAGGCAATGGCCGCATTCATGATGAGGTACATGTCATAGACCGTCGTATAGTGATTCGGGTCCGGCAGGCCGTTGGGATTGACGAAATTCGACCGGGTCGCTCCCAGGGCCTTCGCTTCCTGATTCATCAGGGCTACGAATGTATCCGTATCACCGGACACGCCTTCCGCAATGGCTATGGCTGCATCGTTCCCGCTGGCCAGAAGCAGGCCGTAGAGGAGCTGCCGCAGGGTCAGCCGGTCACCGGCCCGGAGATTGGCGACGGAGGATTCAGCAGAAAGATTCACGGCATTTTCCGAAACTGTAACGGTCTGATCGAGATTTCCGTATTTGAGAGCCACAAGGGCCGTGAGAATTTTCGTCGTGGAAGCCGGATATACGCGGCCGAAGATATTCTGCTTATACGGAACGGAGCCTGTGACGGTATTGAAGACGCCGGCGGCCGCGGCCACCTGGGAATCCACTGTGTCCGTATTGAGATTTACGTCTTCCGTGACGCAGAGGCCTGTCGAGAAAAACTTATCCCCACTCTCTTCCGGAGCCGAAATAAGGCCGAAGTCCGCAGCCGTCTCATAGGCGCTGTAGGCGTTTTTCACGGGCTGTCCGCAGGAAGTCAGGGCAAAGCACATGACAAGGACCAGGGCCATGGATATGAACTTTTTCAGGCGTTTTCCTGTCATGGGCATCTTATATCAGCATGAATAATGTAAAACAATAAATAAATCCGGAGCCTTATTTGTACATCTCCCGCCACTCGAGATCGCCCCGGTCCAGAGACTTGATGAGAAGCTCCGCCGTGGCCAGATTCGTGGCAAGGGGGATATTGTGGGCATCGCAGAGCTTGACGATGGAATTGACGTCCGGCTCACCCGACTTCTGCCGGAAGGGGTCGCGGAGGAAGATGACGAGGTCTATATTATTATGTTCAATCTGACTGCCCAGCTGCTGGGAACCGCCCAGGTGGCCGGGAAGGAATTTCTGTACATGCAGGTTCGTAACCTCTTCTATGAGCCGGCCCGTCGTTCCGGTCGCAAAGAGCCTATGCTTGGACAAAATGGCGTGATAGGCGATGCAGAAGTTCTGCATCAGTTTCTTCTTCGAATCATGCGCAACGAGTCCGATGTTCATGAAAATGCCTCCAATCTTTCCCCTTTGTAAAAACCCCAGTCCGCCCCGGGTTCAGCCACGGCGCTTAGTTATTTTTATATCCGGACGGATTCCCCGCCGCCCGGATACATAGTTACTTTACCACCTCAGCGGCGCTTTTTCATCAATATAATTTTTCTTGGCCTGCAGGCCCACATTGAGTACCAGCCCAATTCCGATGTAGAGGGTCACGAGAGAAGTTAGGCCGTAGCTTACAAAGGGAAGCGTCAGGCCGGTATTGGGCATGAGGCCGGTAACTACTGAAATATTGACATAGCTCTGGATGGAGATATAGGAAGCCATGCCGACGCAGATGAGCTTCCCGGCCGTATCCTTGGCTTTTTTCGAGACCCGGATGCATTCGATGGCGATGATCAGCAGGAGGGCTATGATGATAACGGAACCAATGAAGCCCATCTCCTCTGCTGCCACGGCAAAGATGAAGTCCGTGTGGGGCTCGGGTATATAATTTCCGTTCTTGACGGACTGGGCCGATTCATTGAAGAGCCCTTTTCCGAAGAGCCGGCCGGAGCCCACGGCCATGATGGAGTTCTGCTGCTGGAAGGCCTTGCCGGGATAGTCCTGGGGCCGAAGCCAGGCCAGGATACGCTCGTCCTGATAGCCGCGAAGGAGGGACTTGCCCCGGGACTCCAGAACCAGGAAGATGACCAGGGCCGGAATGGAGATGCCAAGCACGGGCACCACAATCTTGTACGTGAGGCCTGCGCAGAAAAGCATGGTCACGAGAATCATAAATGTCACGATTGTGGTGGAAAGGTCCGGCTCCTTTACGATCAGAAACAGGGGAATGCCCATCAGCACCAGCGTCAGAAGCAGAATCCGCGGCTTATTGATGTTTTCCTCATTTCGCATGAGAAAGAAGGAAAAGAATAATATTAAAAGGACCTTGGCAAACTCCGAGGGCTGGAAGCGAAAACCGGCAATCGTAAGCCAGCGCTGCGCTCCGCCTGACGAAGATCCCCAGAAGATAACAGCGATCAGGAGGACATTGGCCAGGGCATAGTATACCCAGGCGAATTGCAGCAGAAAGCTGTAGTCGATCATGGCGACGACCGTCATTATGATGACGCCGAGAATCATGCCCATGATCTGCCGGTTCTGGTAGGTCCCGTTCGAGCCGCCCTTGGCCGAACCGACCACAAGGACGCCAATGATGGTAATGGCGACGCAGGCGATGATCAGGCGCACATTTAAATTTTTCAGCCTGTAATTTCGAAACATGTAAATGTAAAGCTCCGTAAATGAAATGCTGCCGCATTCTATCCGAACATGGCATTGACTTCAATGGGAACAAGTTCCCCGTCAACGGCTTTCACCGCCACGGGCTCTATGGGAGCCTTCTTTCCGAACAGGGACTTTTTCGGCTTTGTGGCGATTTCACCGGATACATTGCCGACAGTGACGGCTGCATCGTCAAAAACGGCAGCCGCCACAAAGCTGTTTCCGTCATTCGTGACGGCTGTTCCGGCCAGGGTTCCCATGACCGTGATACTGCCGGAAGCCGTAAGCGTGCCCCCTTCCGCTACATCCCCCAGGACGAGAAGGGAGGATACGGAAGACACCTTCTGCCCCTCTTTCACATTTCCCCGGTGGATCAGGGCGTTTGTGGTCTTCTGCTCCATATAGAACTTTTCCACGTCCCCTATGGTCCGTCGATCCTTGAGCTCGTCTCCGTCATATACGAGGCGGATTTTTATATCGGAATTGAGTTCCACCGCCTCTACCAGGGCTTCCTCCTCCTCGGAAGAAAGGTCCCGGCCCGAAAAGGAAATCGTAAGAACCGAAGTCCCGAAGAATTCCTTTGATTCATAGAACTTGCGGCAGACATCGGTGCAGAGCTCTGCAAAGGGAATGTCGGGATTTAAAGTAAGGCTGATGCCGTGGGGCATGCTCTTGATCACACAGGAATCCGTCATAAAAGCCTCCTTTTTGTATTACAAAAAGATATATGACTAATATAATACAGGACTTCAGTCAGTCCGGACATTTCCGGTACCGTTCTCGGAGACGGCAGCTCCGACCTTGGCCTTGGACTCTTCCACATTGAAGCAGACGCCCAGGATATCCCTGGCCACGTCCGCCGCATTGTGGGACGTATAGCCGAAGGGAATCCGGACTGCCACCGTATACTTGGGAGACGTATAGGGGGCATAGCCGATGAAAAGGGCATGGTTGGGCCGTTTCTTTGACTCCTGGGCCGTACCGGTCTTGCCGGCCACCTCGATCGGGAAGCCTTCATAGGAAGCCATATTGGTAACGACTTCCCTCATGCCGGTGTGAATGGCCGACCACTGGGAGGAGGAAAGCACGTCCACCGTCGATTCCACTTCCGGAGCATAGCTTTTCACCACGTTGCCGTCCGCATCTACGACCTTGTCCAGAAGGGTCAGCCTGTACACCTTTCCGGAATTTGTAATGGCCGCGGCATAGCGGCCGAGGGCAATCGTCGTGTAGTTGTTGTCCGACTGGCCGATGGCAGCCATGACCGGGTACTGGGTCGCCACATGGGACGTATTTTCGTCAATCTCTATGCCGGTCTTCCGGTCCAGACCGTAAGCAGTCGCATATTTCTGAATCTTCGCGATACCGGTCTTGTCGTTGTAACCGTTGCCGCCGGCCAGCCGCCAGCCCACTTCGTAGAAGAAGTAGTTGCAGGAATCCCGGATGGCGTCCGTCACATTCTCCTCGCCGTGGTTGCTGGGATAGATCCAGCAGCGGGGCTGGTTTGATACCTTGTCGAACGTCCCCAGGTCGTCAATCAGGGTCGATGTATCGATGACACCCTCAGCCAGACCGGCCGTGGCGGAAAGGGGCTTGAATGTGGAGCCCGGGGCCGTCATCTGCTGGGTGGCGTGATTGTAGAGGGGGGACGAAGCCGTCGTATTGAGATAGGTGTAATAGGCCCTGTCCACGGTGTTGGCCAGCTTGTTCGTGTCGTACCCCGGGTAGGATACACAGGCGAGAAGGGATCCGTCGTTGGGGTCTATGACTACGGCCGATGCCGAGCAGGGGTCAAGGGCCAGCTGTCCGGGCGTGATCTCAAGCGTACGGAGCTTTTCCTTTATGAAATTATAAGCGGAGGTCTGGCCGGACAGGAGGGCTTCTCTGGCCGCGTCATCGGCTGCAAGAACCCCCTGGTCATAGAGAAGGGCGCAGAGCTGGTTCCCGGATACCAGGTCATCCCGGACCGCATATTCATAGACCAGGCGCTTGAAGGCGGAGTCCGAGGACAGGGTGTTGATGATATAGTCCACGAGACTCGTATACATCTCGTCCGAGTCCGAATACTTCTTCTCGGTCTGGTAGGCATTGATGTCGATCCAGTCCTGGCTGATGCAGTACTTCAGATACTCTTCCACCGACAGCTTCTGATTGGACCAGTTTTTCTGGGTCTCGTCGTTGTCGTCGATCTTGTCCTCGACCAGGACCTTCTTCGATTTCAGAAGGCGGATGATATAAGTGGAATAGTCCTGATTTTCCTCGTCCTGAGCTTCATATACTGTGGGCTCCGCGGCATTAAGTTCCGAGCGGATATGGTCCAGTACGTCCGAATTCTTCCGGGAAAGTATGCCGTATACCTGCTTTTCAAGGTCCGTGGCATCCTCAGCCCCCATATCGCTCACGGACAAAAGCCCGTTCTTGAGAAGGGAGACATAGGCGTCGTAGATGGGAATCAGGATATCCTTGGAATCATCCGTGACCTTATAGTCCCGGATATTGGCCAGCTTGGAAAGAACGATACCGGCCACTTCCTGCTCCAGAAGCTTATAGGTGCTCTCCTGGATATTGGCATCTATGGAAACATAGGTGTCATTTCCGGGGACGGACTTCGTCTCCTGGGCCACCTTGATTTCGTTTCCCACATTGTCGACATACACGGTCCGCTCCCCCTTGGTGCCGGTCAGGTAGTCGTTCATGTACTGTTCGATGCCGCTCTTTCCGACCACATCTGTCAGGGAGTAATTGTCCTTGTTTTCGGGGTCTTTTTCCACCAGGGCGTTATATTCTTCTGATGAGATGGTGCCTGTATAACCGATGATATTGGCCGTGGATTCCGCGTAATTATACTGGCGCATGGAATCCTCTTCTATGCTGACTCCGGTCAGGGAATCCGAGTGCTCCTTGATATAGGCCACGGTCTGCTCATTGACATCGGAAGCCAGCGTCGTCGCAATATACTTCTGATAGGAGTTCAGGCTCATATTGTAGCGGATGACGGCAATCTTGTAGCGCATGGCGTCATCATATTCCGAACTGATGCCGAACTTGCTGTCGCTCTCGAGATAGTCCATGATTTCCTTCTCGGAACAGGTCTTCTCATTGAGCCCGGCCTTCTTGTTCTCTCCCAGGTCGTGGGTCTTGGCATGGCCGAATACATCGGCCCGGAAACGGAGCTGGGCCGTCTCGGAAGAAGACGTAAAGGAATAGGTCCCGTCCGAATTCATGGCGATGCCGAAATCATTGTCTATCTCATTGCCGCAGCGCTCTATATTAGTAATGATTTCATAGAGTTCGGCATTTAAGGTCTTGTTCTTGTCCTTTGTGCTGTCATAGATTCCGCTGTCCTCTATCGTCACCTTGTAGGCGAGGCGGTTATAGGCAAGAAGGACCCCGTTTCGGTCATAGATATTGCCTCTCGTGGCAGGGAGCTTCTCAGTCTTCTCCGTCAGGAGGTTGTAGTTCGACTGGTAATCCTCTCCCCGTACAATCTGCAGCACAAAGAGACGGGCCACGAGGACGAAGGAAAAGACGGCGAACAAAACGGCCACAACCCTGGTCCGGGACGCGAAAAATTTTTCTTTCAGAAAATAGAAAAAATCAGACAAAGCTCTTTGTACTCCTTTGGTCCGTCTTCCCGAGCCAGTTATAGATCAGGAGAAGGGGAACATACAGGATGACCGCCAGGAGGATGGTATACACTGCCTCCGGCAGGATGATATTCAGGGTGTAGAAAAGGACATCCGTCCTCTGCCTCGTAAAAAAGAGAAAGAAGTAGATGATGTAGCCGTACATGAGGTCGGACACCCCGATGAAAAGCAGGGGGAGCTTCATGTCATCTCCGAAGAAGACCTTGCGAAAGAAGCCGTTGATGAAACCGATATACATGTAGATCAGGGCATACATTCCGAACCAGCTTCCCAGAAAGAGGTCAAGAAGAAGGCCGGAAAAAAAGCCCACGATCATGCCCTCCTTCCGCCCCCGGGTGAAACCGGCGAAGGAAATCAGGATAAGGAGGCAGTTCGGAGCCACGTTTCCCAGCGTCAGGCGGGAGAAAACGGAGACCTGCAGGAGAAACAGGACGATAATCAAAGCGGCGGTAATCAGGATCCGCCGGATCAGGGGACGGAGCTTGCTCACTGGGCATTCTCCTTCTGCTGCAGAATCACAAGGACTTCAGACAGGTGGCGGAAGTCACAGACCGGGGTGATTTTCCCGGATTTCGTGAGATTGTTGCTGTCCGCCTCTATGCTGGTCATGTAGCCGATCAAAACACCCGGCACATATTCGCTGGAAAAATTGCTGGTGACGACAGGGTCACCGACAGCAGCTGTCCCCTTTTCGTCCTGCAGGTTGGAAAAACGGATGGTCCCCTCTTCCGTCATGGACTGAAGAGATCCGGAAACGATACAGTTGTCCTGGCTGGAAACCACCATGGCGCTTACGTTTGCCGTATCGTCCACAATGGCCTTCACGACGGCATAGTGGCTGCCCACATCCGTGACAATCCCGCAGAGACCGCCGCCGGCAATGACATTCATATTTTTCTCGATGCCGTCGGAAGAGCCCTTGTCAATCGTAAACGTATTGAACCAGTTGGACTGACTCTTCGCAATCACATGGGCCCCGGTCGTCTGGTAATTATTATAGGTATCCTTGAGTTCCAGCAGGGTCCTCAGGCGCTGCAGCTCTTCCTGCTCCAGCTTGGCCTTGGTATTATCTTCCCGGAGTTTTTCCACCTGGGACTGTAAATCCGCGTTTTCCGCCTGCAAAGCTGCTTTCGTCTCCCGGTCCTTCGAGGACTCGGCCGCAGCGTTCGAGACATAAGTGATTCCCTTTTCCATGGGCACGAAAATATAGGCGGCTGCCTCTTCGAAGACACCGCCTGAAAAACCCGTAGCATAGCTGAAAAAGAGAAGCAGAATGGCTACCGTGGTCAGGGCAAACAGTATATACCGGCTAGGAATATTTCTCTTGTTTCTGACAGGCATTTATGTTCACCTGAAAATTCTGGATTTGATGCTGTATCCGTAGCGGCTGCAGTCGGGATCCGTCAGGATTTTCCCCAGGCCCTTGGCCGCTGTCACAGCTCCGTCGTCAGCCACATTGACGTCGATATTCGTGATGTTTTTGACAAATGTATCCACGGAGTCGATATTGGCCGAGCCCCCGGTCAGGTAGATGCCGGAATGGACGATGTCCTTGGCCAGTTCCGGCGGCACCTTCTCGAGGATGAGGCGGATGGAGTTTGAGATATTCGTCAGATCATCCCGGATGCCTTCATAGATGATTTCAGAGGAAACTTCCATCTCGATGGGAAGGCCGGATACGACGTCACGGCCGACAACCGTCATTTTCTCCTGCTTTTCATTCAGGGCCGAGCCGATATTCTCCTTCAGTTCCTTGGCCGTTTTCTTACCTATGACGAGGTTGAACTTCCGCTTCAGGTGAGTGACGATAGCCTCGTCCAGCTTGTTGCCGCCGAAAGGGATCAGGTTTGAAAGCACGAGGCCGCCCAGGGAAATGACGGAGATTTCAGTCGTGTCCGCCCCCATGTCCACGACCATGATGCCGGTGGGCTGGGAGATGTCAAGGCCGAGGCCGAGAGCGTCCGCCAGGGACTTCTCGCAGAGAAGGATGCTTCTCGCCTTGATCTTTGTCTTTGCGAAGATATCGTAGAAGGCCTTCTTTTCGACCTCCGTGATGTCTGTCGGGACGGAAAGGACGATGTCTGCCCCCTTCAAGTGGGCGCCGAGCCTGGTCCTTAGAATCTCCAGCAGCATGGTCTGCATATTGTCGAAGTCCGCGATGACCCCGTTTACGATGGGAAAAGAGACATTGATGGTCTCCGGAGCCTTCTCGTACATGGAATAGGCCTCGTCCCCGTAGGCGTACATGCGGTTCTTGTCCACGATGGCGATGGTGTTTTTCTCCATCACGACCTGGCCCTTGCTCTTATCGTATATTTTCAGATTCCCGGTTCCCATATCTATCCCGTACCCGTTCGACATGAAACCTCTCCTTTCAGGTCCGTTCTATCATGAATAATGTAAACCGCCATCATTCTGGCGGTGTCATTCTTTCCTCAAAAGCCTGTAAATGGGCGCATCTCAACTGCCCGCAGGTCATTACAGTTTAGCATAAGAGGCTTTTATCGTAAAGATTGGCCTCGTACATTTTTTGCATGGCCATGAGGATTCCGAACTTGCCGTGGGGCCAGGTCAGGCCGCCCTGGAAGAAGACCCGGTAAGGGGGACGCAGGGGCCCGTCAGCGGAAAGTTCAATCGAAGAGCCCTGTACAAAGGCCCCTGCCGCCATGATGACCTGGTCGTCGTAGCCGGGCATGTCCCAGGGTTCAGGGGTTACAAATGAATCAACGGGAGCTGCGGCCTGGATGCCGGAACAGAAAGCGAGGAGGCCTTCCCGGGAATTTAAGTCCACGGATTCTATGATGTCTCCTCTCTTTTCAGTCGATGAAGGCGAAACATGGTAGCCCAGCTTTTCAAAGCAGGCCGCAGCAAAGATGGCCGTCTTCTCTGCAGCTGCCGTGACAGTGGGTGCCAGGAAGAAGCCCTGGTAGAGGGTCCGCATGACGTCGAGTGATGCTCCGACTTCCTTGCCGAGACCGGGTGCCGTCAGACGGTAGGCCGCATTCTCCACCATGTCATGATCCCCGCAGATGTAGCCGCCGATGGGGGCCAGGCCGCCTCCCGGATTCTTGATGAGGGAGCCGACGATGATATCCGCTCCGACGGCCAGGGGTTCCTTATCTTCTATAAATTCCCCGTAGCAGTTGTCCACCATGATTTTCACATCGGGCTTTACGGAACGGATGAAGGAAATGAGGTCGGACAGTTCTGCAATCGTGAAGGTCTTCCGGCCGGCATAGCCTCTCGAACGCTGGATTTCCACGAGGGCGGTCCGCTCATTTATCTTTTTCCTTATATCCTCATAGTCGAATTTGCTGCCGGGAAGGAGGTCCGTCTGGGCATAGGTGACGCCGTATTCCGCCAGGGAGCCCTTCTGGGGCCGGATTCCGATGACCTCGTCCAGAGTGTCATAGGGCTTTCCCACCGGGGAATAAAGCTCGTCCCCGGGCCGGAGATTTGACATGAGGGCCAGGGCCAGGGCATGGGTCCCGCAGGTAATCTGGGGCCGGACGAGGCAGTCCTCTCCGCCGAGGGCATCGGCATATACCTTTTCAAGGGTGTCCCGGCCGAAATCATCATAACCGTAGCCGGTGGAACCGTTGAAGCACTCGGCCGAAACTTTATTTTTCTGCATGGCCCGCAGAACCTTGAGCTGGTTTACTTCCGCCAGTTCATCGATGGCGGAAAAGCGCTCTTTCAGGCTGTCCATAATCTTTTCTCCAAAAGATAGAACTTCGGGGCTTATGCCCATGCTTACATACATCTCACTTGAATTCATTGTTCCTATATCCTCATTTCAATACAAAAATCCACAAAAAACATCGGCGTGTTGGACCAATTGAGACGATTTTTTACAAAAGTCCACCAAAAGAAAATAAAATGTTGGGTCACAAAAGAAATACGCAGCAAATGTCCGCCAAATGCAATCGTAATTTGGGTATATAACTGTGGATTGCTACAAATCCCCACCATAGAAACCGCATTCTGTGAGAACATGAAGGGCCGCGTCAAGCACCCCTTCGTCCGTACCTCCACAGGCTGTCCTGTTCAGGATCACAGCCCCCTCCTGGCGGCGAAACCAGGTCAGCTGGCGCTTGGCATAGTGGCGGGATTCGAGCTTGATTCTTTCCACCGTTTCATCAAAAGACGCCTTTCCTTCGATGCAGTCCATGAACTGGCGGTAGGAAATTCCCTGCATGGAGATGTCCGTCTGCCGAAGGCCCCTGTCGTAGAGCCCCTTCACCTCGTCATAAAGTCCGGCTTCCACCATGGCGTCCACTCTTCTGTCGATTCGCGCATAGAGCTTTTCCCGGTCGTCAGTCAGAAGAAAGAAGACAAAATCATAGGGAGAGCCTTTTTCTCTCTCCTCTTCGTTGTGGGCCGAAATGGGCTCCCCGGTGTGCTCATAATATTCGATGGCCCGGATGACGCGCTTTACATTATTCTCATGAATTGTCTCATAGGAGACGGGGTCTATGGCCTTCAGTTTCTCGCGCAGGGCATGGTTTCCGTATTCGGCGGCAAAGGATGAAAGCTTCTGCCGCAGGGCCTCGTCTTCTCCCTCATCGGAAAAGTCCGTGTCGTAAAGGACGGAATTAATATAAAAGCCGGTCCCTCCGCAGAGGACGGGGAGTTCCTGCCGGCTGTATATTTCACAGAGAGCTTCCTTTGCCATGGCCTGAAAGCGGGCTACATAGAAGGGATCCTCCGGCTCTGCCACATCGATCATATAGTGGCGGATACCGCCCATCTCTTCAGGAGTGATCTTTGCCGAGCCGATGTCGAGGCCTTTATAGACCTGCATGGAGTCGCAGGAAATCACGGAGCCGCCCAGGCGCTGACAGAGGGAAACGGCCAGGGCGCTTTTCCCGGAGGCCGTCGGGCCTGCCACGACCAAAAGCTTAGGCTTTTCCTGCCCCGCAGTGCGGTCGCGAAGAGAAAAATCATTAATGTTTGACATAATTTCTTGTTCAGACAATCCGTTTGAAACGCTTTTCCAGGTCCGTTTCCGAAATGGAAATCATGGTCGGACGCCCGTGGGGACAGTGGTAGGGATTGTCCAGAGTCAGAAGCTCTTCTATCAGGGCCCTCGCCTCCGGCTCGGGAAGGCGGGTGTTTCCCTTTACCGCGGCTTTGCAGGCCATTGTTGCCACCCGGATATAGAGGGTGTCGTTAATTGCCCTTCCCTTGCCGTTGGCAAGGTCAGAGAGGGTCTCGAGGAAGATCTGCTCCGGGTCAAGGGAATAGAGATTTCCGGGTACGGCCGTAATCCGGTACTCGGAACCCCCGAAACTCTCGACCTCATATCCCAGCTCGGCAAAGGCCTCGCTGTAGGTCCGGTAGGTTTCTTCCTCCACCGGCGAAAGGGAGAGAACGATGGGCGGGGCAATCTGCTGACTCGTCATCTCCTTCTGTCCGTACTGCTTCATGAAGCGCTCGTACATGACCTTTTCGTGGGCCGCATGCTGGTCTATGATATAGACTTTTCCGTCGTACTCCACGATCCAGTAGGTCTCAAAGATCTGCCCTATGATGCGGTGGCTTTTGACAGCTTCCTCTGAGAGGAAGGAGATCTGCTCCGGCTTTTCGGAAGCAGCCGAGCGCATGAAAACTGCCGGTGCCGCCCCGGCCGCTTCAGCCGCAACACGGTTTGTCCGGTGGCTGAAATTCACAGTGTCATAGGAAGGAGCCGGGGGTTCTGTGGCAGCAGGCGAAGGGTTCTCTTCAGCTGCTGCAGCAGAAGAAAGGAAACTGTTTTTGGCCGAATCAATTCCTGCGGACAGACGCCTTCCTTCAGAATCCGTGGAATGGCTGCTGTCCGGTGCCTGCTCTACCGGGAGCGATGCAGCAATTTCCTGCTGAACGGCCTCCTTATAGGTCTGGAGCCTCGACTGCTCGAATATTTCCGGAGCCTTTTCATCCGTGCTTACGACTTTTTCATCGGCCGTTGAAAAATCTGCCTTCGGAATATCCACGGCTGCCGAAAGGCGCAGGCGGACGGCCTTATAGACGGAGTCATAGACCGCCGGCTCGTCCGTAAAGCGGACCTCAGCCTTACGGGGATGGACATTCACGTCGACGTGGCCGTCAGGGAAGGTCAGGAAAAGAACGCAGTAGGGATACTGGTGGAGCATGAGGAAGCCCTGGTAGGCATCCTCCACGGCTTTCGAGAGAGTTTTACTGCGGATATATCGGCCGTTTACGAAGAAGATTTCCCGGCTGCGGTTGGAACGCCTGATCTCAGGCTGGCCCAGAAAGCCTCGGACAGAAAGGGTCTCGTCGGAGTAGGAAATATCATAGAGATGGCCTGCCACCTCTCTCCCGTCCTCCCGGTAGATGCAGTCGAAAAGCTTGCCGTTTCCGGGGGTGAAGAGCTTCTCCCGTCCGTCCGCAATCAGGGAGAAGGAAACCTCCGGATGGGACAGGGCTATGCGGGCGCAGAGCTCGTTTAAGTAATTGCCCTCGGTCATGGGGGACTTTAAAAACTTCCTCCGCACCGGGGTGTTATAGAATAATTGTCTTACAAATATGCTGGTCCCGTTGGGGGCCGCCGTCTCCTCCAGGCTGACCTCCTGAGAGCCCTCTATGCAGTAGCGGCTGCCCATGACTTCATCTGCGGTCTTTGTAAATACTTCGGTTTTGGAAACGGCCGCAATCGAAGACAGGGCCTCACCCCGGAAGCCCAGGGAAGCAATGGAATCAAGGTCCTTTATGGTCCGGAGCTTGCTGGTGGAGTGGCGGAGAAAGGCGGCCTGAAGCTGGTCAGCAGGGATTCCGGATCCGTCGTCCGTGACCCGGAGGTAGGAAATACCCCCGTCCTTCCACTCGACCGTGATATTCTTTGCCCCGGCATCTATGGCGTTTTCTATGAGTTCCTTTGCAACGGAGGCCGGCCGTTCCACAACTTCCCCGGCAGCGATCTTGTCAACGGTCTCGGGGTCGAGGAGGCGGATTTCTGCTCTTTCAGACATATTGATGGTCCTTATAATAATGCATAATTCTACCAGCCTGCGGCTTTATACTACAGGTCCTTTTCAGCCAGTTTTATAAGGCTGTTCAGTTTGTTCATGGCGGACATGGGGGTCATATCATTTATGTTCATGCCGCGGAGGGTCTCCATGATTTTCTTCTCGGAGGCAGTCAGGCCTTCTACCTTCGGTGCATTGTCAAAAAGGGAAATCTGGGTGAAGACAGGCTCCGGAGCCGCAGGAACAGTTGGCTTTTTCTCATGTTCCTTTGAAATATCGCTGGCGGAAAGCTCATTTGCGATTTCATCCGCCCGGGTCAGGACCTCATCCGGCAGGCCGGCCAGACGGGCCACGGCAATACCGTAGGACTTATCCGCCCCGCCCTTCACAATCTTCCGGAGGAAGACGATATCGTCTCCGTTTTCCCGGACAGCCACGCAATAATTATTGACTCCGGGCACCCGGCCCTCGAGCTCCGTCAGTTCATGATAGTGGGTGGCAAACAGGGTCTTGGCCCCGATCTTCCCCTTGTCCGCTATGTATTCGACTACGGACCAGGCGATGGAAAGGCCGTCATAGGTAGAGGTTCCCCGGCCGATTTCGTCGAGAATCAAAAGGGAATTCTTTGTAGCGTTTTTCAGGATATTCGCCACCTCGTTCATTTCCACCATGAAGGTGGACTGACCGGACCCCAGGTCGTCGGAAGCCCCGACCCGGGTGAACACCCGGTCACACAGGCCAATGTCCGCCCTGGATGCGGGAACGAAGGATCCCGTCTGGGCCATGAGGACGATCAGGGCCGTCTGCCTCATATAGGTGGACTTGCCGGCCATATTGGGGCCTGTGATAATGGCAATCCTATGGTCTTCATTGTCCAGAAATGTGTCGTTTTCAATGAAGAGCTCGTCCTGCCGTAGCTTCTCGATGACCGGATGCCGGCCGTCCTTTATCTCAATGCGGCCTTTTGTATTAAGCGTCGGCCGGACATAGCGGTTTCGGTCTGCCGTATAGGCCAGGGACTGGTAAAAATCCAGCTCCGCTATGAAGCCGGCCGTCTTCTGAATCCGCTTGATTTCCTGGGCTGTTTTGTCGAGGACCTCGGAATAGAGTTCCCTCTCCAGGGACAGAAGCCGCTCCTCCGAGCCCAGAATCGTGTTTTCCAGTTCCTTGAGTTCCGGCGTGTAGTAGCGCTCCGCATTCACAAGGGTCTGCTTCCGGATGAAGTAGTCCGGAACCTGGTCCTTGAAAGAATTGGAAACCTCTATGTAATAGCCGAAGACCTTATTGTACTTGACCTTCAGTTTCGTGATGCCGGTCTTCTGACGCTCCTTCTCCTCCAGGTCGGAAAGCCACTGTTTCCCGTCGGTCTTGGCCGCTTTCAGGCGGTCGGCTTCTTCCGAGTAGCCGGCCTTTATGATGCCCCCGTCATGAATGACAGCCGGAGGATCGTCAATGATGGCCTTTTCCAGAAGGTCTTTGATGTCCGAAAGCGGATCGATGCCGTTATGGATATTTACGAGAAGCTCTGCCTTCGCATCATCAAGAACCGCCTGTATGGCGGGCAGGACGGAGAGAGACCCCTTGAGAGCTATCATGTCCCGGGGATTGGCGCTCCGGTAGGCCACCCGGGTCAGAAGGCGCTCCAGGTCGTAGACTTGCGTCAGGTACTCTCTGAGTTCCTCCCGGAGGACCATATTATCTTTCAGCTCTTCCACGGCATCAAGCCGTTTTTCAATGACCTCCTTTTTCACAAGCGGCTGTTCTATTTCCCGCCGCAGTTTCCTGGCCCCCATGGCGGTCCGGGTATGGTCTAAGACCCAGAGGAGGGAACCGTACTTTCTCTTCTCCCGCATGGTTTCCGTGAGTTCCAGGTTACGCCGGGTCGAGGCGTCAAGGACCATGTAGGAAGCCCCGGCATACTGCTTCACCGTCGCGATCTGGGCAAGCTCAATCATCTGGGTCTCATACAGATAATCGAGCAGGGCCCCGGAGGCCGGTATGCAGAGGGCATCCCGGGAGAGACCAAGGGCTTCGGGATTATTGACATGAAACTGCTTCTCCACGGTCCGGAGGGCATTGTCCGGATCGTAGGCCGCATTGTCCAGGTTCTGAAAGGCCACTCCTGTCCGGGATGTATACTGACTGTCCGGAAAAGAGGACATGAAGAAGGAATCGTTGGCAATGATTTCCGAAGGGGCATTGGCCTCAAGCTGATTATAGAGCTCACTCGAATCCGAAGCTTCAGAGACAAAGAAATCCCCGGTGGACACGTCGCAGAAGGCAATGCCGTAAGCTCCTCCCGCATAGAATATGGAAAAGAGGAAGTTGTTCTTCGACTCATCAAGGGAGGCGGAATTGATATTGGTGCCAGGTGTGATGACTCGGTTTACGTCCCGCTTCACCATCCCTTTGGCAAACTTGGGGTCCTCCATCTGCTCGCAGATGGCCACCTTGTAGCCGGCCTTGATGAGACGGTTCACGTAGGAATCGACAGCGTGAAAGGGGACACCGCACATGGGAGCCCTTTCATCGAGTCCGCAGGCCTTGCCGGTCAGAGTCAGGTCCAGCTCCCGGGAGACGGTCTTTGCGTCCTCGAAAAACATCTCATAAAAGTCCCCGAGCCGGTACATGAGGATGCAGGTGGGATAGTCCTGCTTCGTCTTCAGGTAATGGACCATCATGGGCGTCAGCTTTTCTGCCGTTTCCGGATTGCCCAGCAGTTCATCTGCGTATGTTCTTATTTTCCTGTTCTCATTCATGTAATTTCTGCGTTTTCCTGCAAATAGAGAAATTTTGACCAAGGCAGGTATTTTTTCTCTTTGTTCCGCTCAGTTGAATTTCAGTCAAGGAGAAAAATTATACCCGGTCAAGCATATCCTGTGCGATTCGTTCGGCACAGCGGAGACCGTCTACAGCTGCGGACATGATGCCTCCCGCGTAGCCTGCCCCTTCCCCGCAGGGGTAGAGGCCCCGGAGGGAGGGAGACTGAAAGTCCTCTTCCCGGTTGATATGGACCGGTGAGGAAGTCCGGCTTTCCACCCCGGACAGGATGGCGTCCTCCCGGTCAAAGCCCCTGATTTTCTGTCCGAATTCATCGATGCCTTCCGCAAGGGCTTCTTTCAGTCCGGGAGAAAATATGGTATCCAGTCTCCCGAATTCATGAAGCCCGCCGGTATCCGAGGAAAAGGCCCCATAGGAAGAAGAAGCCCTTCCCTCTTTGAAGTCCGAAAAGAGCTGCTGGGGAATTTTTCCCCCGCAGAGTGAAAAAGCCCTCTTTTCAAGGGCCTCCTGAAAGGCGATGCCGGCCAGGGGATCCGTGACGTCAAAGTCCCCCTCTCCCACATGGGCAATGACAGCGCTGTTGCAGTTCTTTCCGTCCCTGAGGCGGGAGCTCATCCCGTTGACGGAAAGCTGCCCCTGTTCACTGGATGAGTTTACGACCATGCCGCCCGGACACATGCAGAAGGTCCAGACGCCCCGGCCGGATGAAGCCTTGCCGGCAAGCTTATAGTCCGCTCTGGGAAGCAGGGGGTGGGAAAGGCCGAACTGGGCCTGATCCAGCCACTCCTGGGGATGCTCGATCCGAAGCCCCACGGCAAATTCCTGGCCCCGCATGGAGATGCCCTGTCCGTAAAGGGTCCGGATTGTATCCCGGGCACTGTGGCCAATGGCAAGGAGGACATAGTGGGAAGAATAAACTTTTCCCTCTTCCGTCTCAACTGCGCAAAGCCTTTTTTCCCCGGAAGAATTTTCTTCCGTCTTAAGTCCGGTGATTTCCGTCTCGAAATGGAATTCCCCGCCTAAGTCTTCTATCGCCCTCCGCATACGGGGGAGAATTTCCCGCAGCCGGTCTGTCCCTATATGGGGCTTGGCGTCATATGTGATATTTGCGTCGGCCCCGAACTTATAGAAGGTATCGAGGACGAACTGCTGGCGGCCGAAGCGGTCTTTCGTGAGCGTATTCAGCTTCCCGTCGGAAAATGTACCGGCCCCGCCTTCCCCGAAGCAGACATTCGTGCGTTCGGAAAGCATGCCCTTGGAAAAGAAGGTGTCAACGGCCTTCGTCCGCTCTTTCACTGCACTGCCCCGCTCGAAGATAACAGGAGCATAGCCGCAGACAGCCAGAAGGTAGGCAGCGAAAAGGCCGGCCGGCCCGTATCCGATAATCAGAGGGCGCTCCGTAAGGCCGGCCGGGGCCTTCCCTGGCAGGGTATAGACCGTATTTTTCGGCCTCTCTATTTCGATATGCTTCTTCGGGTGCTTCTTCAGAATCGCATTTTCCGCGGCAAAAGAGACAGAAAGGGTATAGCTGAAGAAAATGTTCGGCTTTTTTCTCGCATCGACGGACTTCTTCAGAATCCTTATTTCCTTGATATCCCGCGCATTGCAGGGGATGGCGTCCGCTATGAAGCTTCTGATCCCGTCTTCTTCGTCTTCCGCAAAAAAAGACAGGGGGATCTTCACCTGTCTGAGTATCAGCATAGTTTTCCTTTCGAAGCTGCCGCCCGGCCTGCAATGACGCCGGTGGCAAAGGCCCACTGGAGGTTATAGCCTCCGCAGCGGCCGTCACAGTTCAATAGTTCCCCGATGACATATAGTCCCGGGTGTCCCTTCACTTCCATTGTATCCGCCGAAACAGACTTAAGGGAAAGACCGCCCGACGTGATCTGGGCCCTGTCAAAGCCTGCATAGCCTGTGACCGGAAACGTAAGCTCCGTCAGGGCTGTAAGAAGTTTTTCTGCATCCTTTTCCTTAAAATCACCGACGCGAAGGTCTTTTTTCAGACCGGCCCGGCCAAGGAAAAAAGGAACGGATTTATAGGACAAGAGGCCGGTCAGAGCCATGGATGCCGCCCTCTCCGGGCTGCTTTTTTTCACGATTGAGAATAATGTATCCGCCGACATTCCTTCGGGAAAGAGGTTAAGAACAATCTCCACCCGCTTCCCGGAGTCAAGTGCTCTCACGGCCCGGCTGCTTACATTCATGACGGGGATTCCGGAAAGGCCCTCTTTTGTAAACTGAACCTCTCCCGTGTCTTCGGAAAGGATCTTTCCCTCTGCCCGGGCCGATACTTTTCCGTGAGTACGAATCCCGAAAAGGGAAGAATCATAAGGTTTCCCCAGCTGCAGGGAGGTCAGGGCCGGCAAGGGGGGTATCACAGGAAGTTTGTACTCCTCAAGCCAGCCGTATCCGTCTCCGACAGAGCCTGTCTTCGGGGCAGCAGCTCCTCCGGCAGCAAGAATCAGATTCCGGCAGGAAAATTTCATGGAATCGGAAGAAAGGCTCTGTCCGGAAGTTTTGCCGGACACTTTGGATGCGGCCTTCTTGCCGGAAGGACCTTTCTTTCCGTCGGACTGCTCTTTGGAGGCTTCCGTGCAGACCAGAAAGCCGTCAGGACTTTCCCTGATCTCCGTCAAGGTGCGCGACGTGAAAATCTCCGCTCCCGCATCTGCCGCGGCTGCGACGAGCAGATCGGCAAACGACCTTGCCTCACCGGAAGCGGGATAACAGTACTCCTCCCGGAAGGAAGGCACAATGCCGAGATCCTCAAAGAAGGACACGGTGTCCTGCCAGCCGAAAGACGAAAGGACGGCTTCTACGGTCTCGGGAGAGTCACTGTTGTACCCGGAGACATCAATGGTCCTGTTTGTGTAGTTGCAGCGGCCGTTCCCGGTCTGGGAAAGTTTTTTCCCGCAGCGGTCATTTTTCTCGATGAGACAGACGGAAAGTCCTTCCCGGGCCACTGTCAGAGCAGCTGCAAGGCCTGCCGCCCCTCCCCCGACAACGAGAATATCACAGGGTTTTACATTAGTCATAAGTCTATAAAAGGCCGGTCTTCTTGATGATCCGGACCAGAGCCGCCCCCTTGGGCAGCTTCAGGAGTTCCTCCTCCGTGACGGAATGGGTCACGAGCAGAAGAAGCAGATAGATAAGCATTCCGGCCAGAATGGCGATGATGCAGGAAATCGCGTTCGAACGAGTCAGGGCGTGAAGGCCGGTGTATATGAGCCAGACCGCCACAGCCATGACGGCTGATGCAATCAGGGGCTCAATGTAGGTCGTATTGATGTCCTGCTTCGTCCCGCTGTACCTTCTCACGGCAATGCCATTTAAGATGCACATCAGAAGGGCGTAGAAGGCATTTGCAATGATGACGGCGTAGATATTGAGATGGAACTGCCGCATCAGAAAAACGAGAAAGAGGGCCTGGGCCACAAGGGAAATCGCAGCGTTCCGGACGGGAATCCGCAGGCGGTCAATACCCTGCAGCAGGCCGTTTGAAAGCGTCGACAGGGAGAAGAAAATCACGGAGCAGGCCCCGACCGTCATCATGGTCTTCGAAGTGGTATCGGGGTCGGAAAACAGCAGCATCATAATGGGGCCGCCCAAAGCCATGAGGCCGAAGGCACAGGGGAAGGCAATCAGCATGGTGAAACGGGTTGCCGAGTGAATCTGCCGCCGGCAGAGCTTCATATCGCCTGCCTTATAGGCCCTTGTCAGCGTCGGCACGGCTGATGCCGCCATGGCCGAAGCAATGGAAATCGGCACATTTATGAGAACCTTGAACTGCCCTGTATAGACGCCCCACCATTCGGAAATCGTACCGGCCTCATAGGCCTGGGCCACGGCGATATTTTTGAAAATGGTCTGATCTATGATGGAGCTTACGTTGTAGATGGTCGTGGACAGAAGCACCGGCACGATGGTGAAGACCAGGGTCTTCATGATCTGCCCGTAGCCGGCATGGTTTACCGTATGGTCCCGGATTATCTTCGGCTTATAGCGGCGGTAAAAAAGGGCGAAGACAAAGAGCATGAAAAGAAGGGCAATACCTGCCCCGCAGGCCGTGCCCAGCGTTCCGCCGGCCGCCCCGTAGGAGGCTGCCACCTGCTTTTCGTTCCCGAGTACCGCCCCGACCTTCGAGCCGTAGGCGAAAAGGGAATAGGCGGCGACAATGCTGACGATGGCATTCGTGATCTGCTCGGCCACCTGGGAAACCGCCGTCGGCACCATGGTGCCCATACCCTGGAAGAAACCACGGAAGACACCGAGAATGGCCACGATGAAGATGACGGGAGCCAGAACCCGGAGGGCCGGCGCCGCATAGGGGGTCTTGAGCCAGCCCGTGAAAATGTCGGCGCAGAACCAGACGATGAGGCAGGCCGTACCGCCGGACACAACGGCAAAGACCAGAGAGCCCTTGAGGACCTTCATCATATTCTTCCGCTCGCCGGCAGCGAGCCTTCCCGCGACGAGCTTTGAGACCGCCAAGGGGATGCTGTAGCTTGATATGATCAGGATGATATTGTAGATTTCAAACGCGGTTCCGTAGTAGTCATTGCCGGTCTTTCCGATGATGGCCGTCAGGGGAATCCGGTACACAAGGCCTATGATCCGGCTGATGATGGAGGCCACCGCCAGGATCGAGCCCTGGACCAGAAAGGCGGAATCGCTTTTTTTCGTACTTGCCATGCCTTAAACAAAAATCCTATTTCTGAAGTTCTGCCTGGGTTGCAAAATATGTATTCTTCCCGCAGGCGTTTGAACTTTCGAGACAGATCCAGGTCTTGCCCGGATTCAGGGAAATCTCGCTGCCGTCCGGCATGTAGTAATGCGTGATGTCGGAATTTCCGGTCTTGGACCATGTGATGTCGATCATACGGCCGTTTGAGATGAACTTCCCGGTCCCGCTTCCCGTAATCGGGATATTCAGATACTCATATCCCTCGTAGTTTGATACGGGGACCTGCTCTATAATAATATTCGTTACCGCAAGCTGCTGTCCGTCCACGGAATCCGTCTCGGGTGCCGAAAACTCGTAACGCTTATAGGTCTTCGTCTCATCATCGTAGATGAAGTACGGCATCCCGTTAGGATAGTAGACAGTCAGGGCTTTGCAGTCCGTCCCGCCCGGCAGGGAGTTGCCGAAGTCGGAAAACTGAAAATGGTTTGCCGCGGTGTTTTTCGTGTCAAAGCCTTTCTTCGCTATTCCGGCAGCTATTCCGGCCGCCGAGGCGAAGGAATTGTGGGGAGCCTTGCGGTCAGAAGTCCGGAAAAAGACCTGGCTTTCAATGGAGCCGTCCAGACCGTTTAATTCATCGACAATGCCCGTGTCCAGAACGGCCCGGCCCTGGACGGACTGGCCGAAATGGAGATAGACCGCATCGTATTCAGCTGCCAGATAGGCGAAATACGGCCGGCAGGACCGGATATTCCCGATGATGTCGAGTCCGTCGTAGTCGTCGTAAACGGCCATGAAGCGGGAAATGCCGCCTTCCATGGGGCACTCGTAGATGACGCCCGCCCGGTTGATTCCGGCATGGGGAAGAGCCGCCTTCGTGTTCTCAATCATGACGGCGATAAGGCGGCGGTTCTCGGCATCCGTGTGCTCCAGGGGAAGGCCGGTCAGAACAGAGGCCGGGCCTGTGGGTACCGAGATTTCTTCCGGCTCCTGTGCCTCTTCCTTCTGCTCTTCTTCCACGATTTCAGTAACAGTCGGCTCTTCCTTTGCCGCTGCTTCTTCCTCGGCCAGCTTCTTTTTCGCGTAGCGGCTGTACAGGGCAAAAATTATTACCAGTACGGCCAGTATGCCGGCCAGGGCCCCGATCAGGATCTTCTGCTTCTTCGACAAGGTCAGCTCCCCCTCAGTCCTCCCTGGTGATACCCAGGGCATCCATTATTTTTCTCTGTTCCGTTTCCATGGCCTCTCTCTCATCCTCCTCCATGTGGTCATACCCCAGAAGGTGGAGCATGGAGTGACAGATGAGAAAGGCATATTCCCTTTTGACGGAATGACCGTACTCTTCTGCCTGGGATTTCACTCTGGAAATATTGAGTACGATATCCCCCAGAGGCACTTCCCCCGTATCGGGATCGACATCCTCCGAAAAATCATACCCGGCATAGCTCTCTTTCGGAGCAAACGAAAGAAGCGGGAAGGAAAGGACATCCGTCGTCGCGTCCACGTTCCGGAACTGCCGGTTCAGTTCATGCACTTCATCAGCTGTGGTCAGCGTCACGGAGACTTCGGCAGGTTCTGTAAAGCCTTCAACGGAAAGAGCCGCATTCACGGTATCCTCCGCGATTTTCAAAAGGTCAAACCCCAAGTCTTCTTCACACTCATCCGTAAAAAGAACGCTCATGCCTTTCCTCAATTCAAAGATGTGCTGGCCAATAGGTCCTTCTCTGCCAGAAAGTCCCGGATGCGAAGGAACTGATTTATGGCCAGGCCGGAGTCATCATAGGTTCCCTGGGCAGAAAGCTCATTCAGGGTCTGATAGATGACCATGGACTGGTTCCAGTCTGTCGTAAAGGTATCCGAATCCAGAACCTCCAGCTTCGTAATGATGGCGTCCGTCATGTGGACAATGGCGGATTCCACCGTGGACGGCTTCTGCTCCAAGCCCTGATATTCGGCCAGAATCCTTATGACATCCGTCGGGAAGCAGTTGTCCACGGCCTGACGGACCCCGTTTGCCACAACAGGTTCCCCGGCCATGACGCCCAGGCGGTAATACATGCCGGCGCAGGAAGCCGTCAGCACTTTTGCCCCGACGAGGCGGGCACAGGCCCCCGAAGCCAAAGATACCCTCTTTGCATGCTCATACTCGGCCAGGGAATAGCGCCGTATGTCCTGGGCCAGGGAGTAATCCGGATCCAGCAGGGTTTCATATACCGATGAGGGCTCCCTCCTGTCGAACTTCACAAGGATAGGAAAGAGAATCCAGGCTGTCAGGGCCGACACAAGCCCCGAAGCAAAGGCATCCTTCAAAAAGGCAACTGTCAGGGACTTATAGGACAGGTACTGAAAAACGGCCGGGACAAATACAGCGATACAGAAAACTATGAGGCCTGTAAATACAGACAGCCTTTCATCCTTGAAATAGTCTGCGATCAAGGCCCCGAGACAGCCCAGCACCACATAGCAGAGGAGCATATATATGCCGGCCCCTTCCGCAATGGAAAAGACGCATGCAAAATAAATACTCATGGCTATGGACAGCTTCCCGTCCATGACCGACGTCAGCAGAAAGCTCACAATCAGAATCGGGAAGAAGAAATCCGGCATGTAAGTGCCGGCCATCAGGAGGCCGAAACAGACGGCAAAAACGACTATGAACTTGCGGTAGCTTGTCCCGTTGAAAGAAAGTCTGTCCGTAAGCCTGTCATGCCGGAGGTTCAGGATAAAGACCGTCAGGAAGATCACCGTCAGGGCGGACAGACAGATTTCTTCATCCAGAAGCAGACTTTCCCTGTAGGAAAGGAGAAAGACGCCTGCGGCAAATATCACGATGCAGAAGAACATCGAAGACAGCCGGCGGACGGAAATCTTATTTTCTCCGGCCCTTTCCGGCACTGTCCCTCCTGAGGCGGGCAGCCTGTTTGTTTTCGTATTCTTCATAAGCATTGACAATCTTCTGTACCAGGGGATGCCGGACGACATCCTTTCCGGTCAGATGACAGAACTTGATTTCATCTACCTTTGCAAGTACCCGTTCCGCAATGTCCAGACCGGACACACTGCCTGTGGGCAGGTCCTTCTGGGTAAGGTCGCCTGTGATGACGACCTTGGAACCGAAACCGATACGGGTCAGGAACATCTTCATCTGGGCCGGTGTCGTATTCTGGGCCTCATCGAGAATAATGAAGGAATTATCCAGGGTACGGCCTCTCATATAGGCCAGAGGGGCGACTTCAATACTGCCCTTTTCCATGTTTCTCTGGAAGGCCTCCTGGCCCATGATCTGATACAGGGCATCATAGAGGGGCCTCAGATACGGGTCCACCTTCGACTGCAGGTCTCCGGGAAGGAAGCCAAGCTTCTCCCCGGCTTCAATGGCCGGCCGGGTCAGGATGATCCTTTCCATGTCGTCCCGGCCGAAATAGTAGCAGGCCAGGGACATGGCAAGATAGGTCTTTCCGGTGCCGGCGGGACCGGTGCCGAAAACGATCATATTGTTCCTGATGGCATCGACATATTCCTTCTGCCCCAGGGTCTTCGGCTTGATGGGTTTCCCGCTCACCGTATGGCAGATGATGTCGGAATCCATCTTCTGCAAGGCATGCTCTTCGTGGGCAGAATCCGCCATATCGAGGGCATAAGAAACATTCTGCTCCGTCAGAACCGTGCCGTTCTCCGACAGAGACAGAAGCTCGTTGAAAATCCGGACTGCCTTTCTGGCCGAGTCATCTTCCCCGTTGATCCGGACCACCCCGTCCCTGGCCGTCACATTCACGGACAGGGCCTTCTCAATGATGGACAGATTTGAGTCGAGTTCCCCGAAGATATTCTTCATGTGCTCAGCGGGGATATCAATTGTCTGTATGGTATCCAAATTCGAAAGCTTCACTCCTTACAATATAAACCACAATCTGTAGTATCTTAACACTTTTCCCCTACAAATAATAGTATCACTTGCTATTCTGCCCCGTTCAGGCGAAGTCCCCGGGCCGCATGAGAATGACGTTTTTTTGTCCGGGAGATTTCGGTCCGATTGTATAGGCCTTGCGGATCAGCTCAAGGGCTGCCTCCTTTTTGTCCTCATTATTATAATGAATCTCCATGAGAGGCTCTCCCTTTGCGACCGGGTCCCCGGTCTTCTTCAGAAGGACCATGCCGACGGAGAGGTCTATTTTCTCATCCTTAGTTTCCCTTCCGCCGCCGAGAGCGGCTTCCGCCCGGCCGACGAGTTCAGCCTGTATGCCTTCGATATAACCGGAAGAGGGAGCTTCAAAAACAGAAGTCTTTTCAGCCTGTCTCAAAAGGCCGGTATCCAGTACATACTTTCTGTCGGAGCCCTGGGCTTCCACCATGCGATATAGCTGTTCCAGGGCAGAGCCGTCTTCAATGGCTTTTTCCGCCAGTCTGCGGCCCTCTTTTACGTCTTCTGCCTTTCCGCCGATAAAGATCATTTCAGCAGCCAGAGAAAGGACAAGTTCCCTGTAATCCTCCGGCCCTTGACCGGAGAGCATTTTTACGGCCTCTATCACTTCATAGACATTTCCGACGGCATTTCCGAGGGGCTCACTCATATCGGTGATGAAGCATGAGACCTGTCTTTTCGCCAGTCTGCCGAGGGATGTCATGGTACGGGCCAGCTTTTCGGCGTCTTCCCTCGTCTTCATAAAGGCTCCGGCCCCTGTTTTCACGTCGAGGACAATGCGGTCGGCCCCGCTGGCCAGCTTCTTCGACATGATGGAGGAAGCAATCAGGGGAATGGACTCTACCGTCCCGGTCGTATCCCGAAGGGCATAGATCTTCCGGTCCGCCGGGGTCAGGTCGTCTGTCTGGCTGGAAATGGCCGCCCCTATTGTCTTTACCTGGGAAGTGAATTCTTCATCGGAAAGGCCGGTCCGAAAGCCCGGAAAACATTCCAGCTTGTCAATCGTTCCCCCGGTAAAGCCGAGTCCCCGGCCCGATAGCTTGGCACAGGGCACACCGGCCGCGGAAACGATGGGAATCAGGGATATGGTCGTCTTGTCCCCCACTCCTCCCGTCGAATGCTTGTCCACCTTAACGCCGGGAATAGTCGAAAGGTCCATGAGTTTTCCGGAGTCCCTCATGGAAAAAGTGAGGGCCACGGTTTCCTCGTCCGTCATGCCGTTTATGCAGACCGCCATGAGGAAAGCCGCCATCTGATAGTCCGGAATCCGCCCCTCAGTATAGCCGTCCACGAGGAAGGCAATTTCATCCCGGGTAAGGACTTCTTTTCTTCTTTTTCTGTTGATGAGATCAAGTACATCCATCGTGTTTCACTCCTCGGGAACACTTGCCAGACCGTCCGGAAGGTAGACGAAATTTCCCCTGTATACGGGACTGGAAAGCCCGTGCCGGTCAATGACGATAACGGAAAGCACATTGTTTCCTTCCGGAATCTCCATGGGGCCGGTGTAGCGGGATGAGGCTGCCGTCGGATTGGTCCCGTCCCAGGTATAGTAAATGACTGCTTTTGCGTCGGCCGGATAACGGATCATGACCTGGGTCGGGGCATAAAATGTCCCCCCGTCAGGAGTCACGGTGGCATAATCCGGAGCTGCATAAGTCACTGTATATTTTTTTGCCGTAACCGGCCCACGGCTGCCGGCCTCCGTCACGGCTCTGGCGGAGAGAACAGTCTCCCCTTCGCCCAGGGCAATCGGCTCGCCTTTATAGAGAGTACCGCTTTCCGGCGTAGGCTCAGAGCCGTCCAGAGTATAGTAGATGGAGTATCCTTCAGGAGAAGAAAGGCTGACGGAAAGGTCATCGTCGTATTCGCCCTCTTCTTCAGAAAAAGAGACTTCTGAAATATAAGCGCCGTCAATGGCCTTCTGCTGGGCTTCCGTCACTGCCGAGTCTTTAAGGGCGGATAGGCCGTCATAGTTTTCTGCTGCCGCATACAGGGCGCAGAGGCCGGTGAAGGCCCGCTCGTTTTTTTCATCGTACTGCAGGGCATTGCGATAATACTTCTCCGCTTCATCCGTCTTTCCCAGTTTCACACAGCAGTCCCCGGCAGAGGCCAGGAGGGCTGCATCCGTATCATGGGAAGAAAGGGCATTCATGTAATGGGTTAAAGCCCCGGAATAATCTTTTGCCGCATAAGCCTTGTCCCCCGCCCCCGTCTGATAGCCCGGCGTGTTTACGTAGTATGTGACAAAGAGAATCAGGGCAAGAAGAGCTATTGCAATGCAGGAAAATACCATCGTGCGCTTTCGGACGGCTTTTACAGGAGCCTGAGTCTTTGCTCCGGAAGGCTCCTTCCCGGCGTCCTCCTTTCCGGCTGCAGGGGAAGACACCCTGTCCTTTTCGTTTTCCTTTTTCTTCTTCCTATCCGCCCCGTCGGAAACAAGGGACGGCAGGACCTCGTCGTCAAAGGCGTTGTAGTCGGGCACCATCTGCAAGGGCTTGCCGCAGCGCTCGCAGTAGATGGCCCCTTCCGGCATTTCGTTTCCGCAGTACTTACACTTCATAGGCTCTCCAGAAAATCAGATCCGTATGAACAGTCACAAGAATAATGTAATAAAAACAGGTCAGGACTCGCCGCCTTCACTGTCCAGATAGGCCTGGAATTCCTCAGGCTTCATAAGGACAGTCCGGGGTTTTGTCCCCAGGTCCGGTCCCACGACTCCGGCCTCATCCAGCTGGTCCATGATCCGGGCAGCCCTGTTGAAGCCAATCCGGAAGGCCCGCTGCATCATGCCGATGGAAATTTTTCCCTTCTCGCAGGCCAGTTTCCCTGCGTCCGGGAAGAATTCATCCCTGCCGTCATCTACGGTCCCCCGGCCGTTGCCGTCAATGGCTGTCGTATCCGCGGAAAGGGCCTCTTCATGGCTTTCTATTGCACTCTGGGTCTCCTCCTGGCGGGAAAGGGCTGTTTCCACGGCCTGGGCGTTTTCCGTCCGGATAAAGTCACAGACCCTGCCCACCTCGTCATCGGAAACGAAAGCTCCCTGAACCCGAAGGGGCTTTGACATGCCCTGGGGGAAGTAGAGCATATCGCCCTTCCCGAGAAGCTTTTCCGCCCCGCTCATATCGAGGACGACCCGGGAATCGATGCCGCTTGTCACGGCAAAGGCAATTCTCGATGGCATATTGGCCTTGATGAGGCCGGTGATGACGTCAGCCGAAGGCCGCTGGGTCGCTATGATGAGGTGGATGCCCGCTGCCCGGGCCAGCTGGGCCAGGCGGCAGATGGAAGCTTCCACTTCCTTGCCGGCCACCATCATGAGGTCGGCCAGCTCGTCAACGATGACGACGATCTGGGGCATAGGCTCCGTCACCGGTTTCCCGTCCTCCACGATTTCCCCGGTCTTTACTTTGGCATTATAAGCCTTCATGTCCCGGACGGCCGCATCGGCAAAACGCTTGTAGCGGGTTGTCATCTCCGTCACAGCCCACTGCAGGGCTCCGGCCGCCTTCTTGGGATCCGTCACGACTGGCACCAGAAGGTGGGGAATGCCGTTATATACGGACAGCTCCACAATCTTCGGATCAATCATGATGAAGCGGACCTCATCGGGCGTGGCCTTGTAGAGGATGGACATGATGATGGTATTGATACAGACGGATTTGCCGGAACCGGTGGCACCTGCAATGAGAAGGTGGGGCATCTTTGAAATATCAGAGATTACGATATTCCCGGCAATGTCCCGGCCGGCCGCGAAGGCTATCTTCGACTTATTGGACTGAAACTCTTTTGACTCCATGAGTTCCCGGAAGGTGACGGTCTGGGCCTGTTTATTGGGAACTTCTATGCCGATGGCTGCTTTCCCCGGAATGGGAGCCTCCATACGGATGTCCGGCACGGCCAGGTTCAGCTTGATGTCATCCGAAAGGTTCAGAATTTTTGAAACCTTAACCCCGGTCTCCGGCTCTATTTCAAAGCGGGTGACAGCCGGTCCCTGCATGTAATTCGTAACCTTCGCATTGACCCCGAAATTCGAAAGGGTCGTCTGCAGTTTTTCCGCCATCTTGTTTATGGCAGCGGCCGAATCCTTGCCGTTTTTGTCCTTCGAGACATTCAGAAGGTCTGTATCCGGAAGGACATATGTCTTTTTCAGAACAGCCTCCGGACTCTTTTCGGAAGTTTCCTTAGCCGGCTCTTCTGAGATTGCTGCAGAAATTTCAGCTTTTGCAGCAGCAGCTTTTTCCGTAATCTCAGGCACCGTTTCCTTTTCCGCAGCAGGCAGAATTTCCGTTTCTTCAACCGTCACCGCTGAAATGTCAGCCCTTTCATTATCTTCAGCCGGGGCAGAACCGGAAGAGGCATTTTCGATGACCGGCATCTCCTCCGGGGGGAAGAAAAGGCTGTCTGCAGGATTGTCAATTCCGTCAATGTCACCTGAGGCCGCATTTCCGTTCCCGGCCCCGAAGATATAGGACCTTTCTTCGGCAGACAGGGGCTCTGCTGTCTGATAATCAGCCTCTGCGGAATCCGGAGCACTTTCTGCTGCGACAGAGGAAACCGCTTCAGGGGCAGAAGTCCTGTTGCTAATATTTGATTCTGGTACGGGCAAATCTGCGGTCTTATCAGCAAGCGAGTCAGAAGTAAGCTCGCTCATCTCATCGGAAGAAGCCCTGCTGTCCTCCGGCACGAGGGCAGTATCTAAGGACACGCCCCGGCCCGGCCTTTCCGGCCTCCGGTCCGTTTCGACGGGCCGCATGCGTTCCTGCCGCTCCGCTTCAAGTTCCCTGCGCTTTTCCCTTTCGGCAGCGGAAAGCTCCCGCCGCTTTTTAAGGTTCCGGCCCTTGTGTTCTGCCCTCCGGATCATGGATTTTCCGAAGAAGAAAAGTAGACTTACGATGAGGCCGATGATTACTATAAAATAGGATGCTATGGTGCCGAAGCCCTTATATAATGCCCCGGCAATCAGACCGCCGAGAAGGCCGCCCCCGTTTTTCTCCTGATAGGAGGAAAGATAGGAAGAAATTCCACTGTCCAGACCATCCGTCTTCAGAAGTTCAAGAAGAGCCATCAGAAAGATGAAAAAGACGGCCAGGGAAATTGTCCGGACCTTAAAAGACGGACTTTCCCTGTTGGCAAGAGTAAGCAGGGTTCCGAGAAAAAGGACAAACGGCAGGGTATACGCCATCAGGCCGAAAAGGCCGAATGTAAAACGGCTCACCATATCAAGAACCACTCCCCCGCCGCCGACTTCTCCGATAAAAAGAAGGACGGAAAGAGTCAGGGAAACGAGGACGACGAGGTCAAGTGTCAGGGATTCCCGGCTTTCATCGGAAGTCTTTTCCCTTTCTGCCGTTTTCTTCTTCCCTGCAGATGCTTTCTGCGGTCGGGAAGCACCTGTATTTTTACGGGAAGAAGCATTATTTCTGCTTTTCGGGCTTCCCTTTCCTGTATTATTTTTCTTTTTTTCTTCGCTTTGTTTCGGCATCTATATACAGCAACAGGCGCCGTGAACCAAAAACCGGTCCACGGCTCCCCTCAAAGTTTCAATATTCTGTTTCGACCGGAGAGCCCATATTCAGGCCCCGATCAGGTAGTTGTAGAGTTCTTCATAGCTTCCCTTGGAGTTGGCCCAGGAATAATCCTTCTTCATGCCCCGCTCCACCATCTTGTTCCACTGGACTTTCTTTGTGAAGTAGATGTACTTGGAGTAGTTCACGGTGTTCAGGAGCTCATCTCCGTTGTAGTTCCGGAAGGAGAAGCCATCTCCAGTGTGTTCATACTCGTTGAAGGCCTCGACGGTATCCTTGAGACCGCCGGTTTCCCGGACGATGGGTACGGTGCCATAACGGAAGGAAATGAGTTGGGTCAGGCCGCAGGGCTCGAAACGGCTGGGCATGAGGAAGGCGTCCGCTGCCCCGTAGAGTTTTCTGGCCAGGTCGTCCGAATAGCAGATATTGGCGGAAACCCGGTCCGGATACTTCCAGGCATAGTGGCGGAACATGTTCTCGTAGCGGCTCTCGCCGGTTCCGATGACGACGAGCTGGGTATTTTCGTCGACAATGCCCTCCATGCAGTAATTGATGAGGTCGAGACCCTTCTGGTCGGTAAGGCGGGATACCAGACCGATCATGTACTTGCCCGTATCCACGGTCAGGTCCATGTCCTCCTGCAGGCGTTCCTTGTTCACCTTCTTGTACTTGCGGAAGTTCGAAACGTCGTAGTTCCTGTAGAGCTTCTCGTCCGTGGCGGGATTGTAGGAGACATAGTCGATGCCGTTCACAATGCCCTTCATGTCGAAGTGGCGGGAGGAAAGCAGCCCATCCAGACCTTCCCCGTAATAAGGGGTCTGAATCTCATCGGCGTAGGACTCGGATACGGTCGTGATGTAGTCCGCATAGACGAGGCCGCCCTTGAGCATATTGCCGGCCTTGTTGAACTCCAGCTTGTCCGGGGTGAAAAGATCGGGAGACAGGCCCGAAAGGCCCTGCAGGGTCTTGATGTCCCAGATGCCCTGGAACTTCAGGTTGTGAATCGTCATCATGGACTTCATGCCCCAGAAGAAGGGATTCCCCTGGAATTCATTCTTCAGATAGACGGGAATCAGTCCGGTCTGCCAGTCGTGGCAGTGAATCAGATCCGGCTTGAAGTCGATGACCGGCAGCATGGAGAGAACCGCCTTGTCGAAGAAGGTGAACTTCTCCATGTCGTAACGGGTATCGGAATAGGGATAGAAGCACTCGAAGTATTCCAGATTGTCAATGAAGTAGTAGGTGATGCCCTCCCATTCATACTCCTTGACTCCGACGTACTTCTCCCCGATATAGGGACCGCAGGCCATATTGAAGTGGCAGACGTCGTGAAAATTGTCCCGGAAATAGGGAGGTATGCAGGTATAGTTCGGGAGAACGACCCGGATATCCCACTCGCTCTTGTCAAACTCCTTGGGCAGGGCCCCGACCACATCGGCCAGCCCCCCGGTCTTCACGAATGGAACGCACTCACTGGCAGCAAACAGAATCTTCTTCATGACCCCTTTGTCCTTTCTGAAAGGTTCAAAAAATCGGCCTACCGCGAAAACTATCCCTATCTCTTCTGCTACTTCGAAAAATGAATAATGAAAAACTTACTCTTCGTCGTCCGGCTCGTCCCAGTTGTTGTAGACGTCCTGAACGTCGTCATCCTCGTCGAGGAAGTCAAGAATCCGGCGGATATTGGCAATGTCCTCGGGGCTGTCGAGTGTCACGTAGTTCTGGGGAATCATGGTGACTTCGGCTTCCGCCATGGGAATGCCCTTCTCCTCGAGAGCGGAACGGACCGTCTCAAAATCGGCCGGGTCGGTGGTAATCACATAGGAGTCCTCCTCTTCAGAGAAGTCCGCTGCCCCACAGTCAATGGCGGTCATCATGAATTCGTCCGGGTCGGTCTCGTAGTCTTCCTTCGCCACGATGATCTGGCCCTTCTCATCAAACATATAGGAAACGCAGCCCTGGGTTCCGATATTGCCGTGGCCCTTGGAAAAAGCGTTCCGGACATTGGCAGCGGTACGGTTCTTGTTGTCCGTCAGGGCCTTGACAATGATTGCGGTACCCGAAGGACCGTACCCTTCGTAGGTGACGGTTTCATAATTGACAGATCCGAGGTCCCCGGCCGCCTTCTTGATGCCGCGCTCAATGGTATCGTTCGGCATATTGGCTGCTTTTGCCTTGAGGATGACTTCACGAAGCTTTGAATTGTTGTCCGGATCGGGCCCGCCTTCCTTGACGGCTACGGCGATGAGACGGCCCATCATTGTAAAGACCTTGCCCTTGGCAGCGTCGTTCTTTTCCTTCTTGTGCTTGATGTTTGCGAATTTCGAATGTCCTGACATTGCTTTAAAAAACTCTCTTTCTAAAAAATAGTTCTGTAAAATTTTAGCATTTCAAATGCATGAATTCAAGGCAGGAAACAGGCTGTTCCGGTCCGGGGATTTCCAGAGAAATTTCAATCCTTCTGCGCAACTATTCTGCAGATATCCCGTCAGTCTTCGGAAGCACCGATTCCTATGGTTCCTCCATCCTCCCGGCGGACCTTCACCTTGCCTATGACCCCTTCCTTCACGCCGCAGACGTGAAATATATAGCCCCGGGCATTGATGTCAAACGTGGCGTGGTCTTCGGGAATCCGGCCCAGTTCATTGATGAGGAAGCCGTTCAGGGTCTCGAAGTCGCAGTCCGAAAAGTCCAGGTCCAGGGTCTCTCCAACTTCTTCAAGGGGAGTCATGCCCTCCATGGCAAAGACCTTTTCATTAAGCCTTACGAGCTGCTCCTCTTCATCGTCATGCTCATCCTGAATGTTGCCGACGATCTCTTCGAGAATGTCCTCCATGGAAATGAGACCGGACGTCTGCCCGTATTCATCCGTGACGATGACCATATGGGTCTTGTCGAACTGCATCTGAGTAAACAGAGTATTGATGCCGTGGGTCTCCGGCACGGATTCTGCCTTCTGAAGAAGACTGTCGATATCCCGGATCTTTTTTGAAAGATTTTTTTCATCCCCCGAAAAGGCCAGAACGTCCTTGATATGGAGAATGCCGATGATATTGTCGAGATCCCCGACATAGACAGGAATTCTGGAATAGCGGGTATCCACCATGAATTTGATGGCATCTTTCAGACTGGTTTCCCCGTCCAGGGCGTCGATATCATTCCTGTGGACCATGATGTCCTTGGCATCCTTGTCGTCGAACTCGAAGATGTTCTGGATCATCTCGGCTTCAGAGCCCAGAAAGACACCTTTTTCGTGGCCCACCTGGACCATGGAAAGTACGTCCTCTTCCGTCACATCTTCCGAGTCTTCCCGGATATCGACACCGAAAACAGCTGAAAAGACAAGGGCCAGAAGGTTGATAACCTCAATCAGGACAATGAAGAGAACTTCTATGATCCGAAAGGGGATGAAAAAGCCGGGTGCCGTACTCTCATGCTTCTTCCCGCCCACATAGTAGGGGGTGATCACGGCCACAGCCGTAAACAGCATGAGAAAGCCTGCCATCAGAAGGACCGTGAAAAGGACTTCAAAACGGCTTCCGGCAAAGGCGTTTCTCCCGATGAAATAGAGGGAAATGCCGGCCAGGGGGAAAAGTCCCGTGGACACGCCCCCGTAGGCCTTGATGAGACGGCCCGGATGATTTAAGTAATTCATGGCCGCCTTATGGTAGTGGGGCCTCGTCTTTTCAAATTCCTCTATATCGCTCTGGGTCTGCTCCCGCTGGGCGAATACAAAGGCCGACGTAATGAGTTCGGCAATTAATGAAACGAGATACAGGATAATCCACAATCGACTTGGGTCGTCCATTCTTTTTTGTCACTCTCCTTATGAATAATGTAATAAAACTTTCTTTCGCTGAGAACTGCTGCTACAGATATTCGACCGTATCCACGAGCTTTCCGCCTTTATAGTAGAGCCGGGGAATCCGGTTCCCGAGGCAGCAGGCGAATTCATAGTTGAAGCGGCCGGATTTATCTCCGAGTTCCTCAAGACTGATGCGCTCATCTCCGTCCGTCCCGATCAGGGTCACTTTGTCTCCGACATGGACTTCCCGAAGCTCCGTCACATCGACCATGATCTGGTCCATGCAGACCCGGCCGACAATCGGAACCCTTTTCCCGTGGATGAGGACATCTCCCTTATTGGAAAGGCTTCTCGCATAGCCGTCCCCGTAGCCTACAGGAATCGTGGCAATGACGGACTCCCGCTTCGTCACGAATGTTCCACCGTAGCTTATAGGGGTGCCGGCCGGCACGGTCTTCACAAAGGCAACCTGACTGTAGAGGGAAAGAGCTGCCTGCAGGGGAAAACTGTGGTCGACATCGTCTGACGGCCAGAGGCCGTACATGGTAATTCCTGCCCGCATCATGTCAAGACCGTCCTCGGGGAAGCGGATGATGCCGGCTGAATTGTCGCAGTGGCGGATGGCAAAATGGACTCCCCGCTCTTCCAGCTTTCCGATCATGTCCGTGAAGCGCCGGAACTGCTCGTCTGTCGCTGTCCGGTCTTTCTCGTCCGCCTTCGCAAAGTGGGTGAAAATACCCTCAGGAACGAGCCCGGGAAGGTCGAAGTAGGAGGCAATTTCATCGGCAGCGGCATCCGTGACGGGAAAGCCGATCCGTCCCATGCCGGTATCGATGGCAATATGGCAGTAGGCTTTCTTCCCCTGTGAAACGGCTTCCTCAGAGAAAGCCTCTGCCATGTCCCGTGAAAGAACGGCCGGCCGGACATCGTACTTCACCATGTCCGGATAGGAGTCCGGAAATGTGTAGCCGAGAACGAGAATGGGCTTATCAATGCCCGCTTCCCGAAGGTCGACGGCCTCATCGGCCGTAGCCACACAGCAGCCCCAGACATAAGAAAGGGCGCAGACCGTCTTTGCGATGGGAACGACGCCATGGCCGTAGGCATCCGTCTTCAGAACGGCGGCAATTAAGCCTCCTTCCGGGACGTTCTCCCTCATGCGCTCCATATTATTTATGATTGCATCGAGATTGATTTCCGCATGAACCCTGTTGTGGTCCATTATTTACTTACCTCCATAAAAACGTCAGGCAGGGCAGAAAGAATATCTCCCGCCATGCAGGATCTTTTTCCCGTCTTTTGTCCGGCCGTTTCTCCGGCCTTTCCGTGCAGGTACGCGGCAGCCCGGGCCGCATCCGGAGCCTTCATGCCCGTGGCGATGAGGCCGCCGGTAAGTCCGGCAAGGATATCACCGGAACCGGCTGTCGAAAGACTGTCATCTCCGGTCGTATTGATACAGGTCTCCCGGAAGGGCTCGAAAATCAGGGTAGATGCCCCCTTCGCCACGAGCGTCACCTGGTTGGTCCGGGAGAAGTCCCCGCAGGCGGAGAAGATTCTTGGCCGGATCAGTTCATAGGGCTCGGAAAGCAGGCGGGAAAGCTCACCCGGGTGCGGTGTCAGCACGAGAGACGTATGGGGCCTCTGCAGGAGGCTGATATTCTCAGAGAGGATATTGAGCCCGTCCGCATCTATGACCATGGGAACGGAAGCCGTCTCAAATACGGTCTGAAAGAGGCTTACGGCGTTCTTTTCCGTACCGAGACCCGGACCGATGACAATGCAGTCCGCCCTGTCACAGCACTCTTTGATGAGACTGTCCGGACATTTCCCGGAATAGGTATGAAGAACAGCCTCCGGCAGCGATTCCTGAACTATGACACGGTTCTCTTCCGCTGTCAATATGTCCACAAGACCGGCCCCGGCCAGGAAGGCTGCCCGCGCAGCAAACAGACTTGCTCCGGCCATTCCTGGAGAGCCGGCAGCGACAAGGACCCGTCCGTAAGTCCCCTTGTGGGAATCCCTTTTCCGGACCGGCAGCAGGCGGCGGATATCACTGTCTTCCAGGCAGAAGCATTCCGGATGGAGCCCGGTAAAAGAGTTTTCCGTAATACCGATATTTTTGCAGAGGACCTCCCCGGCATATTCCCGTCCGGGATAGAGGACATGGCCCTTTTTCAGGAAGGAGTAGGTCGTCGTAATGTCTGCATGTACGGCCTTCGAAAGGACTTCTCCTGTGGAAGCGTCTATACCGCTCGGATTATCTATGGACACAATTTCGGCCGAAGACGCATTCATGGCATCGATGGCATCCGCAGCCGCCCCTTCCGGAGCCCTGGACAGTCCGGTCCCGAACAGGGCATCGAGAATAATGTCCGCTTTGGAAAGGCAATCGATATTGGCTGAAATATCGATACCATAAGCCTTTGCTATGGCAAGCTGGTCCTTCTCATTACCTGAAAGGCCCTCGGCCCCGAGCGGCATGAAAATCTTCACCTGCCGGCAGCCGTTCTCGAAAAGGATCCGGGCGGCTGCTATGCCGTCGCCCCCGTTATTGCCCTTGCCGCAGCAGGCGACAATTTTTGCACTTTTGGCTGGGAAGCGGTCCATGACAGTTTCCGCTGTAAACAGGGCCGCCCGCTCCATTAGGATGAGCGGGCTGACATGGAAAGTATCGCTTGTATTTCTGTCGGCCTCGGCGGCCTCTTTGGCGCTTAATATATATTTCACGCAGCTAATGTCCTTTGAATAGTCTCCGGCCCCGGAAAAAGGTCATTCTCCCTTTTTCGTGTCGGCCTTGAAGTCTTCTGCCGGCCTCTGGGCAGCGGCTTCCTTCGAGTCGACCTTCACCCCTTCCGGCTTTTCTTCCGCGGGCTTTATATTGGTCACAAGATTGTTTTCATCCGCCACATCAAAGAGATTCATGACATCCTTGCCGAAGATATCGTGCATATAGGAGTATATCTCCTTGTTGTTTATCTCCCGGTTCTGCTTCTTGATGATGTTCTTCTTCAGTTCAATCCGGACGTTCTTGATCCATTCGGAAATTTCCTTCGCCTCCGAGGCATTCGTCCTGAGCTTTGTGTAGCAGAAGCGCATCGTGGCCAGCATCAGAGCCGCATCCGTCTCCTTGATCCGGTTCGGAATGTCTAGGAGCTCGTCTTCATTGGCTTCGATCTTCGCATTCGTCTCGTCGATGAGACGCTTGTCGTTTGCCATGGCGTCGTCGCCGGCGTGGTCGATGTTCTGGACGATATTGTTCATGAGGCGGTTTTTGAGCTTCTTCAGTTCCTTCTGCTCATTGTTGAGCCGGCCCTGCTCGGCCAGAAGCTCGTTCAGTTCCTGCTCTATGGCCTTCACGTCGTCCGGTTTTCCGGAAAGGGCAAAGAGCCGGTGCCACTTCTGGTCGAGAACCAGCACGGGAATCTTCGCGTGCCGGACCGCTTCTTTAAAACTCTCTTCATCCACCCTGCATCACTCCTCATCAAAGGACTTTCCGGCTTCCCTCTCCGTCAGATTGTAGGAAAGCTGCATAAGGCTGTCCGAAAGATGTACATTTTCCACGACAACGTCATCCGGCACCAAGAGATCCACATGGGTGAAATTCCAGATAGCATGGACTCCGTTTCTGATGACGTCATCCGCCACATCCTGGGCATGCTGTTTCGGAATCGTAAGCGCCGCAATATCCACGTCATGGGTTTTCAGAAATTCCGGAAGACGGTCGTAGGTCTGAATCTTCGTCCCGGCCACTTCCCGGCCTTCCAGCTTTTCATTGATATCAAAAAGTCCGGCTATTTCAAACGACAGGCGGGAAAAGTGGACATAGTTCGAAATGGCCTGACCCAGATTGCCGACTCCGATCAGGATGACGGGGTGGACCCGGGTAAGCCCGAGAATTTTTGCAATCTCGTCGTGAAGGTAATCGACGTTGTAGCCGTAACCCTGCTGGCCGAAGCCCCCGAAATTGTTGAGGTCCTGCCGGATCTGGGAGGCTGTCACATTCATGAGCCGGGACAGGTCGCCGGACGAAATCCGGTCGACGCCGTCCGCCCTGAGCTCCTCCAGATAGCGGTAGTACCTGGGCATGCGCCGGATGACTGCAGATGAAATATCTTTTTCCATGAGAACCGTTCTCTCCCCGTTTCCATGACTTTTTACAAAAAACCTGCGTGACCCGAATGCAGCAGAAAGGCCATCATGCCTTCTCCGCCGAATCACATTTCTGAATAAAAGTATAAAGAAATCTCTGCATTTGTCAATTTCTTAACAAAGGTATGCCGGACTATTTTTACAGCTGCTCAGCCAGGACCTCCCACTGGCTGTAGAGGTCTTCCAGCCTCTCTTTCAGGGTATTCTGCTCCTCCGTAAGTTCCCGGAGCTTCTTGGAATTCGTCTGGTATTCCGGCTTCAGGAATTCAGAGTCTATGGCTTTGACTCTGGCCTCCGCCGATGCGATGTCCTCTTCGATCTTTGCCTGCTGACGCTCCAGTTTCTGCCGGGCGGCTTTTTCCTCCTTGGCCTTCTGCCAGGCATCCTTGCCGTCTGCAGCTTCCACCGGGGCATTTATTTCATGACTAATATTTTTCCCCGTCTCAGGAACAGCCCTTGCGGTATCCGCGAAAGTCCGGTGAAACTCCTGTCTCTTTTCGACGTAATAGTCATAATTTCCCAGATACTCGATCAGGTGGCCGTTATAGAGCTCGAGGATTCTGGTTGCGACCCGGTTTACAAAGTAGCGGTCGTGGGACACGAAAAGGATGGTTCCGTCAAAGTCCCTGAGCGCTCCCTCGAGAGCCTCCTTCGACTCCATATCCAGGTGGTTCGAGGGCTCGTCGAGAATCAGGAAGTTGAAGTGGCCCAGCATGAGCTTTGTCAGGGAAACTCTCGCCTTCTCCCCGCCGGACAGGGTCCCGATTCGGTCGTAGATCCTGTCTCCCGTGAAAAGAAAGCCGGCCAGCTTCTGACGGACCTCCCCGTCTGTCATCAGGGGAAAGGCATCGTGGATTTCATCCATGACAGACTTTTCCGGATTTAAATTTTTCTGGGCCTGATCGAAATAGCCCGTATCCACGTTCATACCGAAGCGGACCGGAGAATCGAGGCCGGCATCAAAGGGATAGGAAAGAATTTCCCGGAGCATGGTCGTCTTCCCGGTCCCGTTGTCCCCCAGGATGGCAACCCGCTCCCCCTTCTTCACTTCAAAGGAGACGTTTGTAAAAAGATTATTCTCATCAAAAGATTTGGAGATGCCGTTCACGGAAAGGACATCCTTGCCGGAGGGGCGGGAGGCCTTGAAGGAAGGCCGCATGACGGCCTCCTCCCGGAAGTCTTCTATCACTTCGACCTTATCGAGCATCTTCTTCCGAGACTCGGCCCGCTTAATGGACTTTTCCCGGTTGAACTGCTGCAGCTTTTTGATGACGGCTTCCTGGTGCTCGATTTCCTTCTGCTGCTTTTCCACCTCGCGTGAACGCGTGATGAGCTCGTTCTCCCTCTGGTCGGCAAAGGCCTGGTAGTTGCCCCGGTAGACCCGGGCCCGGTCGTCATACAATGATAATATATGGTCCGTCACCCGGTTCAGAAAATACCGGTCATGGGCAACGAGAAGGACAGCTCCCTTATAGGAAGAAAGAAAGCCCTCCAGCCATTCTATGCTCTTTAAGTCCAGGTGGTTAATAGGCTCGTCGAGAATCAAAAGGTCCGGAGAACCCATGAGAATCCGGGCCAGCGAAAGACGGGTCTTCTGGCCGCCGGAAAGAGTATCCGTATCGCGGTCAAAGTCCTCTCTTGAAAAGCCGAGCCCGAAAAGAGCCCCTTCCACCTGACTCCTGTAAGATGTCCCGCCCTTCATTTCAAAAATGTGAGAAAAAAACTGGTATTCCTCCAGAAGCCGGTTCAGTTCGTCTCCGGAAGCCGTTTTCATGGCCTCTTCCATGGAGGACAGCTTCTTCTCGTTCTCCAGTATGTCCTCTCTTGCATGGAGAACGAAGTCGTAGAGCGACCCTTCCATCACCATGTCCAGGTACTGGGGCAGGTAGCCGAACGAAGCATCCTTTTCAAGAGAAACGACGCCGTCGTCAGCCCTCAGATCGCCTACGATAATATTTAAGAGCGTGGACTTACCGGACCCGTTCCGGCCCACGAGGGCGAAGTGGTCCCCCCGCTCCATCGTGAAAGAGACATCCGGAAGAATCACAGTCTCTCCGTAAGCCTTGTGAATATGTGAAACAGATAAAAGCATAAAAACCAGATTTATTCGTTACAGATAAATGTCTTCTCTTGCAAATTTGCAAGCGGTCATACGCAAAGCAGGGTGTCGAGGGTGGCCCGGACGGCCTTGATGAAGTCCTCCGTATTGAGCTTCGTCGGATGGGGAATTGTCGTAATGAGCGTCAGGTCCCCGGTCATCTTCCCGTCTTCAATGGTCTGGATTGTGGCCTTTTCCAGGCAGTCGGCAAAGTGACAAAGGTCAGGGAGATGGTCCAGCTCGCCCCGCTTTCTGAGGGCCCCGGTCCAGGCAAAGATGGTGGCCACGGAGTTCGTGGATGTCTCCTCACCCTTTAAATACTTATAATAATGCCGCTGCACCGTACCGTGGGCCGCCTCATACTCATAGTAGCCGTGAGGGGAAACAAGGACACTTGTCATCATGGCAAGGGAGCCGAAAGCAGATGATATCATGTCGCTCATGACATCGCCGTCGTAGTTTTTGAGGGCCCAGATAAAGCCCCCGTGGCTCTTCATTACTCTTGCGACGGCATCGTCGATCAGGGTGTAGAAATACGTGATACCTGCCGCCTCGAACTTGTCTTTGTATTCTTTGTCGTAGATTTCCTGGAAGATATCCTTGAAGGTATGGTCGTACTTCTTCGAAATCGTATCCTTCGTGGAGAACCAGAGGTCCTGTTTCTTTTCAAGGGCGAAGACAAAGCAGGAACGGGCGAAGGACTCGATGGACTCCTTCAGATTGTACTGCTCCTGCAGAATTCCCTTCTCTCCTGCTCCGAATTCAAAAACAGTCTCCCGGTCTTCTGTTCCGTCCGCGTGAGTGAAGACGAGCTCCGCTTTCCCGGGGCCTTCGACCTTCATCTCCGTATCCCGGTAGACATCTCCGTAGGCATGGCGGGCAACGATAATGGGAGCTTCCCAGGTCCGGACATTGGGCTCGATGCCCTTCACAAGAATGGGGGCCCGGAAGACCGTTCCGTCGAGGATGGCCCGGATGGTCCCGTTCGGGGACTTATACATCTTCTTCAGGCCGTATTCCTCCACGCGGGCAGCGTTCGGGGTAATGGTGGCGCACTTGACGGCAACACCGTACTTCTTCGTCGCATTCGAAGCGTCGATGGTGACCTGATCGTCGGTCTCATCCCGGTTCCTGAGGCAAAGGTCATAGTAGTCGCTCTTCAGGTCGATATAGGGAAGAATCAGTTCATCCTTCAGGATCTTCCAGATGATCCGGGTCATTTCATCCCCGTCCATTTCGACGAGGGGGGTCTTCATTTCGATCTTTTCCATACGTCTGCGTCCTTTCCATATCTTCCGGAGAATCCACTGTTTAAAACAGGCGCTGCCGGGCAGGAAATACCTTGCAGCGCCTGCATTATTCATGAAAAAATCACTTCACTACGAAGTTGATGATGCGGCCGGGCACGAAGATTTCCTTCACGACCGAGCCGGAAAGCTTTCCTTCCAAAGCGGTGCGGCCTGCAGCAAGAGCTGCCTCCTTGTCCGCGTCCTTGGAAAGCTCGATGACGGTCTTTGTCTTGCCATTTACCTGAACAGGAACCTGAATCGTATCCTCCACGGTCAGCGCCTCATCGTACGTGGGCCAGGGCGTGTGGAAGACGGAACCCGTGCCGCCCAGGATCTCGTGCAGTTCCTCGGCGATATGGGGAGCGAAAGGCGCCAGCATCGTGACGAGGGTGGAAAGGGTCGTCCGGTCAACGCCGGACTTCTTTGCGATATCCTGCAGCTTATTCGTATACTCCATGAAACCGGAAACGACGGTGTTCAGGGAGAAAGCCTGGAAACGCTGGGTGATGTCCCGGACCATCTGATTCCGTACCCGAACGAGCTCGGGCGTTTCAGGCGCGTTCTTTTCGTTTTCTTCCGTGACGAGTTTCCAGACCTTATTCAGGAAGCGGGAAACTCCGTCAATGCCCCGGTCGTCCCAGGCGGAATCGAGCTCGGGCGGTCCGATGAAAAGCTCATACATACGAAGGGCGTCGCAGCCGTACTCCTCGATCATGTCATCGGGAGAGACGACATTGCCTAAGGACTTTGACATCTTGATGCCCTTGGGTCCTAAGATCATGCCCTGGTTAAAGAGCTTGTGGAAGGGCTCGTCGAAGTCAACGACACCGATATCGTGCAGGAACTTCGTGTAGAACCGCGCATAGAGGAGGTGGAGTACCGCATGCTCCACGCCGCCTACATAGAGGTCGACAGGCAGGTACTTGTCCGCCTTCTCCGTGGAAACAAGTTCCTTGTCATTATGGACATCCACATAGCGGAGGAAGTACCAGGAGGAACCGGCCCACTGGGGCATGGTATTGGTCTCCCGCTTTGCAGGGCCTCCGCAGACAGGACAGGTCGTATTGACCCAGTCCGTCATCTTGGCAAGGGGCGACTCACCCGTATCCGTGGGTTCATAGGACTCGACATCCGGTAGCAGGACGGGCAGCTGGTCTTCAGGAACGGGAACAGCCCCGCACTTAGGGCAGTGTACGATGGGGATGGGCTCGCCCCAGTAGCGCTGGCGGGAGAAGACCCAATCTCTTAACTTGTAATTGACTTTCTTCCGTCCGAAGCCCTTCTTCTCAATCATGTCCGGAGCTTCCTTCTTGAGGACGGAAGACTCCATGCCGGTCCACTCGCCGGAATTGATCATAATGCCGGAAGCAGCGGTATAGGCTTCTTCCATATCGGAAGGGAGGTCTTTGCCGTCCGGAGAGATGACCGGAATGATGGGAAGGCCGAATTTCTTTGCGAAGGCAAAGTCACGGTCATCGTGGGCCGGAACGCACATGACGGCCCCGGTACCATAGTCGCCGAGGACGTAGTCCGCAATCCAGATGGGAATCTTCTTCTGATTCAGGGGATTGACGGCATAGGAGCCGGTGAAGGCGCCGGTCTTCTCCTTGCCGGACATACGGTCAACGTTCGACTTATTCAGGGCGTCCTTGATATACTGCTCGACAGCATCCTTCTGGTCCGCGGAAGCGAGCTCATGTGCGAGCGGATGCTCGGGCGCGATGACCATGAAAGTAGCCCCGTAGAGGGTGTCGGGCCGGGTCGTGTAGACAGTGATCTTCTCATCTCTTCCGTCAATGGGGAAATCAACTTCGGCACCGGTGGAACGGCCGATCCAGTCCGTCTGCATCTTTTTGACCCGCTCGGGCCAGTCAAGATCGTCAAGGCCGTCGAGAAGACGGTCCGCATACTTCGTAATCTTCAGCATCCACTGGCGGAGGTTTTTCTTTGTGACCTCCGTTCCGCAGCGCTCGCACTTGCCGTCAACTACCTCTTCATTTGCGAGGACAGCCTTGCAGTTCGGGCACCAGTTCAGGGGCATTTGCTTTTCGTAAGCCAGCCCGTGCTTGAACATCTGGACGAAGATCCACTGGGTCCACTTATAGAAAGCGGGATCCGTGGTGTTCAGTTCCATGTCCCAGTCGTAGACAGCGCCGATCTGCTGGACCTGACGCTTGATATTCTTGATATTCGAAGCCGTGGAAATAGAAGGATGCTGGCCGGTCTTGATGGCGTAGTTCTCCGCCGGCAGGCCGAAGGCATCCCAGCCCATGGGATGAATGACATACTTACCCTGCATGATCTGATAGCGGGACCAGACATCGGAAATGACATAGCCTCTCCAGTGGCCGACATGAAGGCCGGCGCCGGACGGGTAGGGGAACATGTCCAGGCAGTAGTATTTCTCCTTCTTTCCGTCGTTTACATTGACGGGCTTGTCCTGCCAGATCTTGTTCCACTTGTTCTCGACTTCGAGATGGTTGTACACTTTCACAGGTTGTAACCTCCTGAAACACGTGAATTCGCAAACGCTAAAAGTTTATCACAAGAGCGTCTTTTGTCAATGCCGACGCGTTTCTCCTTATGAATAATGCAGGGCTTTTCGTCCGCTTTTCCCTTCAGTCGGCCTATACGAATTTCTCATATGTAATGGCAATCCGCCCCTTCTTCGTCTCCCCGCTGTCCCCGAGATAGCGGATTTTTCCGTAGCCCCGCATGGAGATGGTGTCGCCTGCCTTCGGCGTATAGGAGACATTGCCGGTTTCCCGCCCGTTTACCTGTATTTTCCCTGTAGTGAAAAGCTCGGCAGCCTTGCCCCGGGACAGGTTTGCGGCCTTGGCCACTATGGAATCGAGGCGGACAGAAGAAACTACGGCCCGGACTTCTTCCCTCTTCGGTACGAATTCTTCAGGGAAGGCATCAATCCTCCGGCAGACCACCGGCGTATGGCGGACTCTGGAAAGCTCCGTGCAGATATAGTCGGAAATCGCCTCCGTGCAGACGATGACGCAGCGGTCACCGGAAAGGATCAGGTCCCCGAACTTTGCGCGCTCGATGCCGAGATTCATGAGGGAGCCGAGAAAATCCCGGTGGGACAGGTCTTCCGCAAACTTTTCCGCCACGGGCCGGGCCAGAAGAAAGGCTATGGGGAAGGGCTCTTCATAGCCTAAGACTTCTTCGGTTCCAAAACCTGCCATTACCCGCTCCGCCCCGTCGAAGCCGCCCCATGTCCGGAGACCGCAGGGAGAGAGCCTTCCTTCTATTTCCTTCAGGTCCGCCTGGGCCGCGAGGTCGAGAAAGTCGGAAAAGACACACATATTTCCCCGGTAGGACCGGTCGGATAGCTCCATAAGCCGCTTTTTTGTAAGTTCGGATACCTGCTTCTCTTCACCCATGATTTCTTTCCTCCGAAATATTTTTCCTGATAATACCCCTTTCAGCCCGGTCTGGAAAGCCTTTTCAGTGCATTTGCAGGCGGCTCATTCAGCTGCGGCAGGGACATATACAACCGGAGACATAAAAACGGAGCCGGTTTTTCCCGGCTCCGCCTAACATTATATGTTCTACATTATTTTGATTTGGGAATCCCCTGCAGGATGCGGTTTAACTGCTTGACCTGCTCTTCTTCGATTCCGGCCTGCTTCAGGAGAGAAATAAGGGTCATCCTCGCCATCATCCGTTTCAGGGCCGGATTGTCCTTGACAGAGTCCGCTACTTCTCCCCGGCTGGCGGAAGCCTTGGCCATCATCTGTCCGAGAACGGCTCCGGCCTTCGGGTCTGCTTCCATATCGCCAAGTTTATCATAGACGGAGAAGCAGTCCGGATTGATTTCTTTTTCATCAAACCAGTTCTGAATCGGGGCCGCCCCGTTCATTGCATAGGACTTATCGAATTCGGAGACCTTCGTAATCGTCATCTCGTCAGAGACTTCGCCGTCCGCCGTCTTTGCCAGGGCCCGGATGGTTTGGGTCCCTGCATTAGTAATGGAAAATGCGAATACACGGTGGGCCTTTTTCGTTTCGAAAAGCTTTCCGTCGACATAAAGGGAGACTTCGTCGCAGTTGGAATAGACCTTAATCTCCGTCACTTCACACTCCCGGTTCTTATAGTTCTTCCCGCAGAGATGGACGAAGGGCTCAGTGGTATTCCAATAGGCCTTGTAGAGGTAGAAGGCATCCTTCTTGTACCTTCGGTCGAAAGTCACAAGACCCTTCTGGTTCTCCCCGTGCTTTCCGCCTTCGTCCCTTCCGTCAGCCGCGAAGTCGAACATATTCCAGACGTGGGTGGCCCAGAGCCAGGGTCGCTCTTCAATCATTGCCGCCATGTGCTCGTGGTAAAGGGCCTGATAGCCTTCCGAGTAATCCCCCTTCTCAGGCTTCTCCGCCTGAAAGGCAGGATTGGCGTCGGCCCCGTATTCGGAGAGACCGATGACCCGGTCCGGGAATTTCTCATGATATTCGTCGAAAAACTCTTCGTTCTGCTCGAGGTCCCCCACATACCAGCCGAAGTAGAGATTATACGAATTGATGTCCGGAATCTCCAGAATCGGGGAATCCGTCTCCAGCATGAAAACATCGGCCATTGTGGTTTTCCGGGTCGGATCCAGGCGGTGGCAGAGGTCGTTCAGTTTCCGGTGATTTTCGAGCAGAGCGTCGTTTACGGGCGTTGCCGCCGTGATTTCGTTCGAAAGACCCCAGACCGCTATGGAAGGGTGATTATAGTTCTGGACGATCAGGTCCTCCATCTGATCAAGCGTATTCTGCTCTCCGCCTTCCATGAACATGGTAATGAAAGGAATCTCAGCCCAGACAATCATGCCATATTCATCACAGAGGTCATAGAAGTCCTGGGAGTGCTGATAATGGGCCAGGCGAATCGTATTGGCTCCGATTTCTCTGATGAGTTCCATGTCCTCCCGGTGTTCCTTAATTGTCAGGGCATTGCCCAGCCCTTTGCGATCCTGGTGGCGGGAAACGCCCCTCAGAGGGTAGGAACGGCCATTTAAGAAGAAACCCTTCTGCGGGTCAAAGTCAAAATAGCGGCAGCCGAAGCAGGAGCTGACGGTATCACCGCTTGAAAGGACGGCCTCGCAGACATAGAGGTAAGGGTCCTCCGTCCCATCCCAGAGACGGGCATTTTCAATGGTGATTTCTGCCGAGGCCTTATTACCGGAAACAGAAGCGGATACTTCTGCTGCTGCCTTTCCTCCGGCATCCATCACTTTGAACGATACACAACTTCCATCCCCGTTCTCGGTCCAGGCTTCCAGCGTCACCCTTGTGTCATGGGTAGCCCGGTCAACGACAGGCGTGATCTTGAGACCCAAAGACCCGCGATAGCCCAGGACGAAGTGGGCCTTCGGAACGGCAAGGAGTTTCACGTCCCGGTAAATGCCCCCGTAGAACGTGAAATCCGCTTTCTGAGGATAGACATGGTCGCTTCGGCTGTTGTCAGCGGATACGGCAATTTCCACTTCGTCATCAGCGGAAAGTCCGGCCAGAATCCCTGTCAGAGGTACCCGGAAGCGGGAGAAGCCGTCTTCATGGAACAGAAGAAGTTTATGATTAATGTAAACCTCCGAAGTATAGGCCACGCCGTCAAACTCCAGCCAGAGCTCAACCTCTCCTTTTCCCCAGGCATCCGCGGAAAGTCCGGCTTTCTTCAAAAGTTCTGCCTTAGAAATCTTCTTTACATACCAGCACTTTCCCCGGTAGTAGTCGTCTCCCCCGTCCTGCCCGTCAACGACATTCCAGGTATGGGGCAGGGTCACAGGTTCCGAAGCCTTTGCTGCAGCCTCGGCTGCCCCTTCTGCTTCTCTGACAAAGCCCCAGTTGTCATTGAAAAGTACTGTGTTTCTCATTATTCTCCCCTTTCGAAAAAGGATTTTCTGCCATTTGACTGTATCTGATTCTAGTCAAAAATATTGTACTGCGAATTCAAATATTAGTCTTTTCTTATATTTTCTTGCCCTGAATGAAAAACCCCGGGTCGTTCAGACAGATTCCGCAGCTTTTGCGGCTGCCTTCTTTTCCCGGATTCGCTCCTGAACCCTTTCCATTTCAGCCTTATCCAGTTTGCAGCCGTGCATGGCAATCAGGGTAATGATCCATCCTGCAATAGGGAAGGCATATTCCAGGGCGATTGTCATGGCAAAGACCCCTGTCGTCAATTCATCCGTGGGCTGGGGTACTGTTGAATGGTAGCCGATCAGAGCGACGCATCCCGTTGCAATCAAGGCACCGAAGGAAGAAATCAGCTTGTCAATCAGGCTGTATGTACCGGAAACAACTGCAGGAACATAGCGGCCCGAACGGTCAAGTTCATAATCTATGACATCAGCCATGAAAGAGGAAGCACAGGTTGTCACACACATCTTTGATCCATTCAGGGCCAGGGTCAGAAGGAAGTAGAGAATCATCGCTATGCTGCCGGTCTTGGCAATCGCCGTGGAATCCGGAATGAGAAGGAAGAAAATAATTGTAAGCGCTGCAAATACTATGCATACCCGGGTCCAGGTCACGATACCCTTCTTGCTGCCGTGCTTTCCGGCATAGCGGGCCCCGAATACGGCAAAGATGATGGAAGGCAGCATGGAAACAACGCTCAGAATCGTTCCATAGCCCATGTTTCCGATGACGATCCCGTATAGCATGGTGACGATGATGGACTGACTCGTCGTAATCTGGGCAATCTTGTCGGATGCCTGAGCGGCGATATAGGACTGGAGCGGCTTATTGTGGGCAAGCACGTCCCACATGTCCTTATACTTCAGGTGTTCGTGCTTCCCGATTCCCTCGAAATATTCAGGTTTATCATAGGCTGAAACACCGACGCAGACGGCAAGAATACCGACGGCAGAGACCGCTATAACCACTTTTACGGCTGCGGACAGAAAAGCCTGATTGTACTCTCCGCCGAAGATTGGAAGCAGGACGTTATTAAACACAATTGAAAGGGCCATGGGAACGAGATAGTTGAACGCCGTAAACCAGACGCCAACGGTCGGCCGCTGTTTCGGGTCATTCGTAATCAGAGCCGGTATCGTCTGCACGGTCATATTCTCCATCGTATAGCCTATGACATAGACCATGTAGAGGATCGTAAAAAGAATCCAGTTAAAGCCACGGCTCGAGCACCAGTCAAACATGGCCAGAAGTGCGATGGCCTCAATGACGAAACCGGTCACGAGAATGACCCGGACCTTGCCGAACCTTGTATTGACCCTGTCATAGACGAAGGCCAGAAGCGGGTCCGTGATACCGTCGAAAAACCGGGTAAATGTGAGAATCACTCCGATTATCGCTGTCGATACCCCGTAGCCTATGCTGGCCGAATAGGAAGCCATACCGACGAGCTGATAGACCGCCATGGCATTTAAGGCGTTCATGGCCACGAGAATGATCTGCCAGAGTTTTGCCTTCCTGTAAATCGAAGTACTGCCTGAAACTGTATTTCCCATATTTCATAACCTCCGTGAGCCCGCCTTCCGGGCTTCTTTATGAACTTACTATAGACAAATACTCTCCGGTGGGGCAGAATGATTGTGGAAATAATAGTAATTTTGTACGGAGGCAGAAAGATGAAAGAAGAAAATACTCTTCTGGTCAGACTTGCAGGCCGGCTCTTTTCCTGCCCGGCACAGGAAATCCGGGACAAGAAGAAAGACGGGGACGCCTTTGAAAAGAAATACTGTTTCCGTCCGCAGCTGCAGCCCTTCTTCACGGAAAACGGTCTTTCCACCCTTCTTACCGCAGCGAAGGACAATGTTTTTTATGTCCTTTCCGACAAGCTGCATCTGGCCATAGTTTTCTTCCGTTTCAAAAAAAGCACTTATGTCATAGGCCCATTTGCCCTCGAGCCTCTGACCGCTGCATCCATTGAGAAAGACACGGAAGGCATCCCCCTCTCCCTCTCCCAGCGCCGCCTTCTCTATATCTACTGCAGTTCATTTCCTGTCCTTGACAGCAGTCTGGTTACAAAAAGCCTGCAGTGTATCCTGATGGCCCTTTCAGAAGATACTCCCGTATTTTCTATTCGAAAGCTGAACGGTTTCTATGAAGATATTCATTCCACCGGTGACATTCTGGAAGAAGAAAAAGATGACCGGCAGATTGCCCTCATCCGGAAAAAGTACGAAGTGGAAAACCGCATGCTTTCCTATATCCGCCACGGAGAAACGGAAAAAGCCCTGTCCTCCTTCCGGCAGATTGCAAAAGATTATAATGCCGACAGTGCACAGCCCATACTGGCCATCTACCAGGATCCCAGAGTTTCCATGTCCATTCTCAGGGCCCTCTGGCGGAAGGCGGCGGAAGAAGGCGGTCTTTCCGTCGTGACCATAGACGAACTGACCCAGTTTCAGGCCCAGCAGTCCATGAAGGCGGGTTCCATTGCCGAGCAGCTCCGCACCATGGACAGGCTCTTAAGGGACCTTTGCGAGGCCGTCCGGAAAACCCGGGAGGAAACGGAGGGTTGTTCGGCAGAAACAAAAGCCGTTCTCGAATATATCTATCTGCATATATCCGATGAAATCCGGATGGAAGACCTTACTGATATGACCGGCTATTCAAGGTCCCATATCTCAGCCGCCTTCAAAGAAGATACCGGGCGGACCATATCTTCCTATATAGCGCAAAAGCGATGTGAAAAGGCAGGAGAACTCCTGTCTTCCACATCGCTTTCCGTTCAGGATATTGCCCTTCGGGTGGGTTACCCGGACAACAATTATTTCATAAAAGTCTTCAAAAAACAGTTCGGCATGACGCCTACGGATTTCCGAAAGAAAAAGGAAATTTCATCCGACTGACTTTCCCGGCAGGACCGGTTCAATCTTCCTGCGCCAGACGGCCCAGAAGATACAGACTTTCCTTCGGAGTCCTCTTTTGAGTTTTCCGGTCCACCGCCGTGAGACCGAACGTCATGGAAAAGCCCTTCTGCCATTCGAAATTATCCAGCAGGGACCAGTAGAAATAGCCCTTTACCGGAATGGCATCGGCTACACAGGCTCTAACTCCGTCATAGGCGCATTTTATGAATGTCTGCCGGCGGCGGTCGTCAGTTGTGGCTATGCCGTTTTCCGTCACAATGACAGGAAGACCGGCTTCCTTATATACCCGGCGGATGACATGCTCGAGAGCGAGAGGATAGAATTCATAGTCCATCTGGGTCTTGTCCGCCCCCTCAGCAACAGGCAGGATCCCGTCCGGCCCGAATACTGACCGGGTATAGTTCTGCACTCCGATGAAGTCATCATCTTTTATGGCATATAAATAATGGGAAAAATCCTGCTCCCAGGCTTTATCTGCATTCTCTGCCCCTCCGGAAAGCCACTGGACATCGTGAAGGGAAAGAGAAAGGCCGACTTTCACATTCGGGCAGAGTTCATGAATCACCTTGCGGGCGGCCATGTGGGCCTGCATGACAAGATCATCTCCGTGGGGAGTCCGGGCGGAAACAAATGTCTGAGGCTCCTCAACTCCAAAGACTTTCAAGTTCTCTGCCTTCTTGGCAGCCATCTTCGCCATCATGGTGTTGAAGTTCATGCCGACCTGGGCTATGCCTTCCGCATTCGGCTTATCTTTCTGTGCCGCCGCAGCCGCCATCATCTGCTTCTTGTAGCGCTCCATGATTTCGGCAATCTGGATGCCCATATTCGCTTCATTGATCGTGACGACATAGTGCATGAGGCTGCCGAGCTCCGTCATGACCTTTTTCACATAGCGCTCGAAATAAGTGACAACGGAATCGTCCTCCCAGCCTCCCTTTCCCATGAGCCAGGCCGGGGAAGTGAAATGTAAAAGGGTCACGACGGGCTCTATATTATTCTCAAGACAGCATGACAGCATGTCCCTGTAATGCTCTATTTCCTTCTCGTCGAACTGCCCCTCCTCTGGCTCTATTCGGGCCCACTCAATGGAGAAACGGTAGGCATTGAGGCCGGCCTTTTTCAGAAGTTCCATATCCTCCCGATATCTGTGATAGTGATCACAGGCCTCCCCTGAAGGCTCCGCAAAGTCCGTGTTCTCCATATGCTCCATGAGCCAGTAGTCGGAATGGGTGTTATTGCCCTCCACCTGGTGGGCAGCCGTGGCTGCTCCTGTCAGAAAGTCTTTCATCGCTTCAATTCTCCTTTACATTTTCCTGCAGCCATTTTGCACTTAGTTCGATACTTTTCAACGGGTCGCCGTCCAGGAAATTCCGGTGGGTCTCAAGAATGACGCCGGAAACCCTGTTTTCAACAGCAATATCCTTAAGGCCGATCAGATTCATGTTCCCGGTCCCGAGTTCCACCGTATCCTCTTTCAGTATCGGTGTCATGGAAAGGCCGGCCTGCCGGCTTCCCCTGTCAGTAATATGCCAGAGCTTCATGCGGGAACCGAGCCTTTTCATCCAGAAGGCGGCATCCGCTCCCCCGTCTGTAAACCAGTAGGAATCGAACTCGAAATTCACGTGTTCCGCGGACGTCTGATTGATTAGGAGGTCATAGGCCCGGATCTCTTGAGTTGCCTCACTTTCAGGCAGGCCGGAAAGCCTGGTCAATTCTATATTGTGATTGTGGTAGAGGAGCTTTACACCCTCTTTCTGCAGGGCAGCCCCCGCTGTGTCCAGGCGGGCAGCCAGGTTCTTCACACTGTCATAGGTCGAATAGTCGTAGCGGTACATGCCGGTGATCACGACCGTGTCTGTCCCGAAGGACTTCGCCTCGTCGGCAACGGCTTTCGGGTCCCGCTCGACAGAGCCGAGGTCCGTGTGCAGGGTCAGTACGGAAAGGCCACTCTCCTTCATGAGCCTGTGCCAGTCGAGCTTACCGGCCGAACCCACCGGCATACCGGCTGCCTTTGTCATCATCTTCACAAGAAAAGACGAAGGATGAATCATGAACTGATTGAGTTCCAGTCCATCATATCCGTTTGCCTTGATTCGCGCTAAAATTTTTTCGGCATCGCTTTCATTTTTTATGGTTTTTCCCAGTATGATCTGCTGTACACCGGTACGCATTATTTCCTGCCTTCCATTGTCTGTTTTCGGGTATTTCACTATGCTTATGGTATATGATTTTCAATGGCGCAGGTAGCATTTTTGTCTAAAATATAGAAATTCATTGCCATGCAAAAGACAGCCGCCCAAATGGCCGGCTGTCCGAAATAAGGGCACTATATTATTCTCATGAATGTCAGGCATGGGCTGACACAGTATCGGAAGTCTCTGCGCTGTCTCCTACCCCGATCAGGCCGTCTTCCTTCATCCAGCAAACCATGTCATGGATGGTCTCCCGGTAGCTTCTCGTATGGTAGTCAAGTTCTTCCTCGGCCTTGCTGGAATCGAATGTATTGTTCCGGGCCAGATTGTATACGGCAAAGGAAGTGAGAACCGGCTTCTTACCAGTCTTCTTTGCCTTTCTCTCCGCGTGCTTCGCCAGGAAATAGGCGAGCTTCACGGGAAGGAACATCTTCACCCGCTTCACGCCGGCTTCGTCAGCAATCATGTTGGAGAAGTCCTTAAACGTAACGACCTCGTTGCCAAGAATATAGCACTCGCCCTTCCTGCCCTGAGTGGCCGCCATGATGAGGCCGTGGGCCAGATCCCGGACGTCGCAGAGATTGAAGGAGCCGGCAATTCCGCCCTGCATTTCTCCGTTTATGATCTGAATCAGGGTACCCGTGACGGTTCCGACTGCATAATCGTAGGGTCCGAGAATACCGCTCGGGTGAACGACCGTCGCATCAATGCCTTCATTCTTTACTGCATCGAGAACAGCCTGGGTGGCCAGTGCCTTGGACTGAGAGTAACAGCCGACAACCTTTTTCTCATCGAAGTGATTGACCTCACGGATGGCGACTCCCTTGGGCTGCTCGGGAATGGCTCCCGTCGAAGAGCAATAGACAAGTTTTCTGCACTCGGGATGGTCCTTTACCATGCGAAGGATATTTTTTGTACCTCCCACGTTTACGTCCATGACGAGCTGGCTGTAATCGGGGCTGATAGTAACAATGCTTGCAATATGAAGGCAGACAGACTCCATTCCTTCCGGAATCGTAAAGAATTTCTCCAGAGAATCCATATCGGTCAGGTCTCCAAGGACAATTTCTACTCCGTCCGGAATAAACTTTCGTGACTTGTCATTCGGAAGAACAAAGGCGCGAACCTTCTGTCCGTTTGCAATCAGCTCCCGGCAGACGTTTGAACCCAGGAAGCCAGCGGCTCCGGTCACCAGATAAATCGTGTTTTCTCCTGCGTATGCATTTCCCTTCATCATGATAATCTCCTTTCGCCCTGTTCCATGGGCAAATCATGTGCACTAAAAGGCCGGAAGCAATAAGAGGTGTATAAGGAAATCCGGCCATGACCGCTTTCGATCATGACCGGATAGTACAAAGGCAGGGTAAACTGAAGGTAAACGCGAAAAAATTATAATGGAATCTCACCGGGGAAAGCAGACAGATACTTTCTGCATTCAGTCCACCATGGAAAGTGAAATCCGCTTCTTGACCGGATCCACGGAAAGCACGGTCACATCCACAATATCCCCGACCTTCACGACCTCCATGGGATTTTTCACGTAGCGGGTCGCAAGCTTTGAGATGTGGACGAGGCCGTCCTCATGAACACCGATGTCCACAAAAGCACCGAAATCGACGACGTTGCGGACAGTACCTTTGAGGTGCATGCCGGGTGTCAGGTCCTCCATGGAAAGGACGCCGGCCTTTAAGATAGGCGCCGGAGCATCCTCTCTGGGATCCCGCCCGGGCTTTTCAAGTTCGTTCAGGATATCCGTCAGGGTCGGCACTCCAAGACCCAGTTTTTCCGCCTCTTCCTTCACATTCTTCACTTTTCTTTTCGCATCCCGGAAAGCGGAGACTTCATCTGACTTCGAATAGCCTAACTCCTGTAAGAGTGACTTAACAGCCGCGTAGGATTCAGGATGAACGCCTGTTGCGTCAAGGGGTTCGTCTCCTCCTGTAATACGCAGGAAACCTGCGCACTGCTCAAAAGCCTTGGGCCCGAGCTTGGGAACTTTTAAGAGCTGCCGGCGGTTCCTGAAACGGCCGTTTTCTTCCCTGTAGGATACTATATTTTTCGCCACCTGAGGAGTGATGCCGGCTACATAGGAAAGCAGGGAAAATGAGGCCGTGTTCAGGTCCACCCCGACCGCATTGACACAGGATTCGACAACTCCGGTCAGGCTCTCACCCAGCTTCTTCTGGTTCATGTCATGCTGGTACTGACCGACACCCATGGCCTTGGGATCAATCTTCACGAGCTCTGCCAACGGATCCTGCAGACGCCGGGCGATGGAAGCCGCAGACCGCTGCCCTACATCAAAATTAGGAAACTCCTCTGTGGCGAGGGGAGATGCACTGTAGACGGAGGCGCCGGCTTCACTCACGATGACATATTTCAGCGGCTCTTTTCCGGCCCGTTTCGGGGACTTCTTCTCTTTCTCAAAGAAGTCGGCAATCACCTGTTCCGATTCCCGGGAGGCCGTCCCATTTCCGACGGAAAAGACAGAAATGTCATACCTGTTGACAAGGCGGTCAAGTACGGCTTCCGCCTCTTCCACCTTGTTCTGGGGTGCTGTCGGGTAGATAACTGTCGTATCGAGAACTTTTCCTGTCGGGTCAACGACGGCCAGCTTACAGCCTGTCCGAAAGGCCGGGTCCCAGCCGAGAACGGTTCGTCCGGCCAGGGGCTGCTGCATGAGGAGCTGCCTCGTATTTTCTGCAAAGACGGCAATGGCCCCGTCCTCAGCTTTTTCTGTCAGGTCATTTCGAATCTCCCGCTCGATGGCCGGGGCAATCAGGCGGTCATAGGCGTCTTTGATTGCATTCTCCAGAAAGGCGGAAGTATAGGCATTCTCTTTTTTATGAATAATATAGCGCGCGATGCGATCGCAGGCCTTGTCGGAATCGACAGATACCTTCACGGAGAGGAAGCCCTCTTTTTCGCCGCGGTTGATGGCCAGGACCCGGTGGCCGGGAATCTTCTTCAGGACCTCTTCCGCATCGAAATACTGCTCGTAGACACTGCGCCGCTCCTCGAGCTTTGCCGCCTTCACGGCTGCTGCCTTTTCTTCTTTGTTTTCCGCTTTTGAAGCCGCCTTTACCTTCTTCTCCGCTGTGACCAAGGTCCCGTCCACCCAGGTCAGTCTCCGTACCTGTTCACGGATATTTGCGTCATCTGATATTTCTTCTGCAATAATATCGGAGGCTCCTGCAAGTGCGTCAGCAATCGCTGTCACTTCTTCGGAAAGATATTTTTCCGCTTCCTGTTCCAGCGGAACTTTGATATTTTCTGCCCGGATGAAATCAGCCAGACCCTGCAGACCCTTCTCTCTGGCAATCATTGCCCGGGTCCGCTTCTTTTGCTTATACGGCCGGTAGATGTCCTCCAGAGCCACCTGGGTCAGGCAGGCATCAATTTCTTTCACTAGCTCCGACGTGAGTTTTCCCTGGGCCTCGATGGCTGAACGGACCGTCTCCTTCTTTTCCTCAAGGTTGCGCAGAGCTTCCAGGCGGGAAGCAATCTTTCGGAGTTCCTCATCGTTTAAGGCCCCGGTCGCTTCCTTCCGGTAGCGGGCGATGAAGGGAACGGTATTTCCTTCGTCCATGAGCTGCACGGCAGCGGAAATCCGCTTTTCGGAAAGTTCTGTTTCTGTAGCAATCTGTTTGATGATGTCCATAAAAATTCTATATTCCCATATCTACTTTCATTCCGTTGTATTTAGTAAAAGCCTCGCCCATTATATATGAAAACGGCTTCCTCTGCACTTGAAATTCAGAGGGAGCCGTCAAAGGCCAAATATCTGCGGAATCCAGAGCATTCCGACTGCGAAAGCCTGAGCAGAAGATATGTTTTTTCACTGCCTGTCCGTATCACTTTGGATAGGCCAGTGAAGAAGCCGGGCCACATCACCGGCATGGTAGACATGACCACCGTTTTCATTAATGATACTGGAAATGCCGGGATTCCCGGCCAGCATGACCGTGAGGACATTGCGAATCGTAACGCCAGGCGCCTCTTCCGGGAGTTCGATGGCACTTACCTCCTCGACCTTGATGTCCCGATTGTAGGAATAGATGCCGATTCCGTATCCGGACCAATCTGAGACTGCATCGTAGATTTTTATAGAGGCATAGCCGGACTTTTCTCCATCATGGGAGCGCCAGGCGGAAGGCTCCGGCACATTATAGGGAAGCTCACTCTGGTACATGACAAGGAGTCCGTCATTCCCCTTCCATAAACAGTTTACCACAGGGTGACAGGATAGCATGTACAGTCAACGGAATATATGCCCGTTTTTTCAGAAACGTGTCATTTTTCAAAATGCGGGCTGGAAGCGAAATAAGGGCTGAAAACTAGAAATCAAACCGGAGAATCCCGCAATTCGGTATACCGAAGGCCGCGTACTCTTCATTCGTCATCTCGTGAAAGTAGGAGTTCACGACCCGGGAAATGCCGTTGTGGGCAACAAGAAGGTAGGTGTGATCATGGTTCTTCAGGTCGTCCAAAAGATTATAAATGCGCTGGGCCATCATCATCATGGACTCCCCTCCCTCATAGCGGTAGGTAAAGACCTGCTTCATCTCTTTGAACTCTTCCCCGTCCCGGGGTGTCCCCTCGAAGCGGCCGAAATTCTGCTCGATTAGGCGGGGTTCGACAGAGAGCGGCTTCCCGGTCATAGATGCCACAATCTCCGCAGTTTCACAGGCTCTTTTCAGAGGCGATGCAAGAATCATATCAAAATCGAGATTTTCATCGACGCACTTCTGTCCCAGTTCCCGAGCCTGGGCCCGCCCCTTTTCCGTCAGGGGGATATCCGTCACCCCGCAGATCTTGTTTGCCTCGTTCCATTCCGACCAGCCGTGGCGGGTGAAGTAGATGTGGTGTCCCATATGAATGTCCTCATTCCTCATAATCAAAGCACATCCGCACCTGCATATAGGGCCGGACGAAGGTATCTGCCACATGTACGTGCTTCGGGTGTATGGAATAGGCATTCAAGTCCTCTGCAGAATCATATTCCCCATCGAGCATCAGGTCCCCGTTCGAGGACGGGAGTCCCTCTGACCGGATGACAAGGGACTTCATTCCGGGTATCTGCCCGTTCAAAGCCTCAAGCTCTTTCTTTACATTGGCCTTGATTTCCGCGGCCTGCCCCGCATATTCGTCTTTGATTTTCCAGATGATGACATGTCGTACCATAAACTATTGCTCCAAATGTAAATTCAATTTTTCTCTAAGTGCCTTGATCTGATCCCGTCCGGTATAAATCACGTTCATTACAAAAACAGCAGCCACATCTTCCCTTACGAGATAGTAAATATAAAACTTCTTCGCCGTAACTTTCCGTAAGCCTCTTGAATGCCAGGGTTCCTCCGGAACAGGAGCCATACTGGTGCCTCTATGGGAAAGCTTTTGAATCTCACTTTTCAAATCTTCCAGATATTCAATGGCTGTTTCCGGAGAGCGAAGCTTATAAGCAATATAATCTCTGATTTCAGCAAGATCCGCTTCTGCGTCAGGTGTTACAATGATCTGATAGGATTTCAATCAGTCAGCCTCCTTTCAAGATCACTGAAAACATCATTTAATGGTCTTCCGTCTCCACGGAGAGCCTGCTCATAACTGTGTTCAAGCTTGGCGTTCAGGGCTGCATCCGTATATTCATCTGCTGCCTTCGGCTCTATAGGTATGGTAAGTGCAAAGGGAATCCCTCTCGTATAGATAATCTGTCGATACAAGGAACTGATGACAACCGAAACGGGAACACCAAGTTTCTGCAGAATATCCTCAGCTTCAATCTTGACGTCCTCTTCAACGCGGGCACTGACTGTGGCATTTTTCATGACAGTTACCTCCTTCTATTGGATAGATTGTAATACGATGTCTTGTAATTTGCAATACGTGAATCTATAATATAGCAAATGAAAGGAGCATATCATACCTGCCTTCGACCCCATCCGTTCCGGCATTCCGGGTCTTGATACTGCCTTGAACCATATCCGCCAAGGACATGCGGAAAATGCTGGGCACACTGGAAGACGATTACGCCCTGCCCTATGAAAGGAAGTCCGATGTCGCCCGCCTACTTTGGCGAAGTAAACCGTGAAATCGGTGAGAAAGGACAGACTGCGATTCTCTTCGCTCCAGGCCGGCTCGGAACCTCCTCGCCGGAACTTGGCGTCCCTGCAGCATTTGCAGATATCGACCACTTCAAGGCCCTGTGCGAAATTGCGGAATCGAAGTACGGCTACAACCCGGAGCTTTCTTACGGCAGCCACATGTTCCAGGACCTGGTTGAAATGGGAATTCTCTATATTGCAGTCTTTGAAGGTGCTTCGACAAAGGTCTTTCATCTCGAGGAATTACTGAAAGGTGAAAAGCCCGATCCTGCCTTCCCCATTTACATCAGCCATGAAGAAAACTGCCTGCTCTTCCACGATATGGAGAAGGAACAGACAGTTCTAAATCAGGATCAGAATATCTAATCGCATGTCGAAAAAACAGGTGATGTTACAGATCTTCCACCATCCACTCGTTCCTCCAGCGAATGACGGGCTTTTCGCCCTGCCACTCAATCGGAAGCCAGACATAGCGGGACCTACAGGTGTTTTCGCTGTGTTTTTGAAGCTTTCCCGGAACGGAAGTGATGTCCTTCGGTGCAATATCCGGCTGATATTTTTGGAAATGCTTCTCCATGCCGGAAATGATCATCTTCGACATCTTCGGAATGTACCACTGGGGCATCCAGCGGTCAGCCAGGGCGATATAATGATCCGTCCCGGGAAGCTTTATCACGCAGGTAATCTGGGAATTGAAGGTCGTATCAGACTTATCACCTATACAAGGGTCCCCCAGGCTCCGATACTCTCCGTGATAGTCGTCGAATATGCAGACATCGGACTTATTCGGATAGTAGCCGGTCGTTCCTGAAGTGAAGAGATATTTCTTTCCCTTGCGCTCGAAATACACAGGAGCCTCTCTCGTATACGGCGGCTTGCGCCTGTCATAGTGCACGCTGTACTCGTCGGAGACGGAGCAGTAATCATCGGAAAGAGTCGCGCACACAAGCTGAAAATGGGGCCGGTCAAACCAGATATATCCTTTCTTCGTCACCGGGTCCACATGGAGGAAGAAGTCCCCCGTATACATGTGGTAAGGGTTATAGAACTTATGAACTGTCCGATAGGGACCGCCGAAGCTGTCCGCTTCAAGGACTGTCACGAACTGGGCAATCTCCCCCGCCATTACCTTGATCCAGCAGATGTACTTCCTTGTCTTCTCACAGTAGATGATGTGGGGCCTGTCTATGCAGTAGGTGGGATGCAGGGGCTCTGAAAGGTCCTCAGCCGGTTCAATTAAAAGTCCGTGATCTTCCCAGTTATAGAGGTCCTTCGATGTATAATAGCGCACTCCCTTCGTCCATATGGAGCCGCCCTTATGGGTGTCCTCTTTATTTTCTCCGTACCAGTACCAGAGTTTCTCGTCCTCATTGTAGAAAACCATGAAACCGTGGGCCTGGATGGGTTTTCCGCTTGTATCCAGCCATATCCGAGTAAACAGCTATGGCCTCGAAATCATCTGCCTGTACCGGAAAATCTGCTTCCACCAGAGCATAGCGGAAACCGAATACCGCGAACTTCGTACAGTAGCTGTCCTCCCCTCCGCTGCATATAAATTCTATTGACTGTTCCGGCGTCATGTGGAGATTTTTCGAGGCCAGCTCCGGCTTTCCGCTGATTACGAAGAGCTCCTTCATTTTTCCTACATAGCCGGCCGGCTCCTTAAGCTGGATATTTTTCTGGGAAAATTCTCCGTTTCCATCCTTCCGGGAATCGACCTCTCCTATATCGAGATGTATGCCCATGCCTGGCCGGCCGCCCGTTCTTCGAAAGCGGCTTCCGTTGTGGAAATCAATTACTGCCTGCGGGGGCCCGCCATCTTCACTATTCAGACGGCCGGGAGGATTGTCAGAACAGCGGAGAAGCTGCCGTATCCGTCCGGTGCGGCGACAGTCGCTTCTGTTTCCACTGCCTGCCCTACGAAGGAATCGAGTTTTCCATCGATCTTTCAAAATTCGAAAGCCTGCCGGATTATGTGCTCTCCCTCTTCTCTGAAAGCCCGGATGCCCTGCGTGAACGCCTTCTGTCCGGAGGAAAATCCATAGTCATCAGTGAAAGACCCTCCGCTGAAAGAAAAATGGCGGAGACCCTTTGGAATCTTTATAAAGACGGCCCGGCCGAGGATGCAGCTTCCATTGCCCGGATCCGGACCCTTTCCATTCACCTGATATCCACCTTCCAGTGCAATATTTCAGCCGGAAAGCACAGGGCTTCCACGAAGCTCACACCTTTGCAGCAGAAAATTGCGCAGGAAACAGAAAGCGCCGTCACTGCGGATCTTTCCAATCCCGTTTCCATCCGGAATCTGTCCGCCCGCTTCAAGACCAGTGAGACATCTCTTAAAACCTATTTTCTCATGGCCTACGGATGCGGAATATCCGACTACCTGAAGGAAAAGCGGCTTGAGGCAGCAAAAGACCTGCTGGAGACCACCCTGCTTCCGATATCGGAAATTGCAGCCAAAGTCGGATACCAAAGCCAATCCAAGTTCTCCGCCTTCTTCAAGAAGCAGACGGGAATCACTCCTCTATCCTATCGAAGACAGTACGCCGTCGAAAACCATACAAACAGAAAATAAGCCGGAGACAGAAAAGGGAAATCTGCCTCCGGCTTTTCATTATTTGCGTGTTGAGATCAGGAAAATCAGCAGGCAGGCCCTAACGGGAGTGTCTCCGCTGAAATTACAGAAGTCCTTCCACGAAAGCCCGCACGTCCTTCATATCCGTCGTGGGCTCGAAACGGGCAACCACCTCTCCGTCCCGGTTGATGACAAACTTCGTGAAATTCCATTTGATCTCGGAATTGTTCTTATAATCCTTGTCAATCTTTTTCAGCATGGCGCCCATAGCGAAAGCCTTGGGGCCTTTACCGAAGCCTTCAAAGCCCTTCTGGCTCTTCAGGTACTTGAAAAGAGGAATCGCATTCTCCCCGTTCACATCGGCTTTCTTCATCTGGGGGAATTCCGTGTGGTACTTAAGTGTACAGAATTCATGGATTTCCTCGTCCGTTCCCGGCGTCTGGCCGGCGAACTGGTTGCAGGGGACATCGACTATTTCAAAGCCCCTGTCATGGAAGTCATGATACATCTCTTCCATCGGCTCATAGTGGGGCGTGAAACCACAGCCGGTTGCTGTATTTACGACCATCACGACCTCGCCCTTGAAGTCAGCCATGCTCTGCATGGTACCGTCAGTCTTTTCTACTTCACAGTCATAAAATCCCATAAAATCCTTCCTTTCCTTCATCTTTGCAAAGTCTGAACCAAAAGGTATTCGTTATTTCAGTGAAATTAGATATAGCTAATTTCTGATAGGATTATGAAACACTAATGCAGTATGGTCAAGTAAACAATTTATAAACTATTTCTGTGACTGTCCTTTTCCGGCTACTTTGTACGTAAGCTCCATAAAAGTAATATTTAAGACTGCAAAAAGAAGAATCCACAGGGGCATGAAGCCGATGCCGACAGCCTGCTGCAGAAGACCGAAAACCATGGGAGAAATTGTACTGCCCACGTAGGCAGATGCCATCTGCATACCTATGGCCGCCGCGCTGTAGCGCTTGCCGAAGTTCAAGGGGGCCAGGTGCTGTATGGCCGGATAAATAGGTCCCATTCCGGTTCCGATGACGACGAAACCGATGGCATCAACAATATACCCCGGTGTAGGAAGAAATACGAGAAGAATACCTGTGAGCTCTACAGCGATGCCCAATCGAATTAGTTTCTTGTCTCCAAGCTTGTTGGAAATGAAACCTGCGATGAGACGGCCCAGCATAAGGCCGCCGAAGATCAGGGAGCCGAAAGAGGCAATGGTTTCCGCAGAAAGTCCCTCTTTCGTTCCTGCGAAGTAGGATGGTGTCCAGAGGAAGCAGGTGGCTTCTCCGGAGCAGTAGGCAAAGAAGGAAATCAATGTCAGAACAACACCGGGAACCTTGATCGTCTCGGCAATTCCTGCGCTGTCCTTCACTGTTTCCTCTGCCTCCGGGCTCTCGTTCTGCTTCCAGAGAGGAATGGACAGGATACATACAGCCATAATGCCGAGCTGCAGGAAAGATGTCCACCGGTAGCCGTCGTTCCAATGGGCAACAGCCAGGGCCCGGGACATGATGAAGGGACTGATGACGGCCCCCACCCCGTAGAAACAGTGGAGAAAGTTCATGACCGAAGACTTATAATGCAATGCCACATAATTGTTCACGGCCGCATCGATGGAGCCCGCCCCTAGGCCATAGGGGACAGCCCAAAGAAAGAGCATCCAGTAGGCACTCGAAAATGAAAAGCCAAGGAGGCCCAGGACAGTCAGACCTATGGAGACAATGACAATCCACTGGGTCTTGATGCGGCGGATAAGGCGGGGGCTTACAAGGGCCGAAATCACGGTCATGCAGGAAATCGTCATGGAGACATAGCCGGCATACGACGACGGTACCCCGAAATCCACCTGCATCTGGGGCCAGCCTGAGCCCAGCAGGGAGTCCGGAAGGCCGAGACTGATGAAAATCAGATAGATGACAGCAAGCAGTAATGAACCCATATCTTCCCCTTCTGATTCAAAACTTCGAAACGGCTCTATATTACCATTTCTATCCAGCTTCTGAAAAGCACGGATTTATCTTGACACATGAAATGGTATGGATTATATTGAACATGTGAATAGTTGTTCAAATGTTTTACATTATTCTGGAAAGGAGGTAATCACCGTGGACAGCGAACTTGAAGTATGTGAAGTAACTGAAGTCCACCGGGACAAGGTCGACGAAGTCACTGCCCGCATGCCGGACGAAAACGAGCTCTATGACCTGGCCGAACTTTTCAAGGTCTTCGGAGACTCAACGAGGATTCGCATACTCTTTGCCCTGTTTGAAGAGGACATCTGCGTCTGCGATCTGGCGGAGACGCTCGGGATGACGACCTCAGCCGTCTCCCACCAGCTGAAGATTCTCCGTCAGGCCCGGCTTGTAAGTTCCCGGCGCGAAGGCAAGCAGGTCATCTACTTCCTGGCCGATGACCATGTCCGCACCATTATAGACAAGGGCCGGGAACATATAGAAGAAAAGTAAATCAATAATTATCACGCATCTGAAGGGCATCACGCCATTGTAAAAATGTTCTTAATAAAGAAAGGACTTACCACCATGAAAAAGAAATTTGCCTGTGAAGTGGACTGCGCCGCATGCGCTGCAAAGCTGGAGGACGCCATCAAAAAGGTGGACGGGGTTGAGGACTGCACTATCAACTTTCTGACCCAGAAGATGACCCTGACTGCCCCGGATGACCGCTTCGACGAAATTCTCAAGGCGGTCGTAGAGAAGGCGAAAAAGGTCGAGCCCGACACCGTAATCACCGTAGCATAATTTCCATTTAGCCTGGGCTGAGATTTTAGCGAAATCCCCGTTCGGGCTTCTGATACCTGTTTTTCGGCAATGTTTAACCAGTCAAAGGAGCACCCCATGACAAAGAAGCAGAAAAAAACGCTAGTCCGTATCATTGCGGTCGGTATCATTTTCACCGTCCTCCTGATCCTGGACAAGACGGGACCGCTCGATGTCCTTCCGCTCTGGGGGAAGTTTCTGCTCTATTTCATACCCTATCTCATCATCGGGTATGACGTTCTGCTCTCTTCATTCAAAAATATTGCCCATGGAAATGTCTTTGACGAGCACTTCCTCATGATGGTGGCGACGCTGGCCGCCTTCGCCCTGTCCCTGCTCGGAGACGAGTCCTATTCCGAGGCCCTGGCTGTCATGCTCTTCTACCAGACGGGGGAATTCTTCCAGGGAATCGCCGTCGGAAAGTCGCGAAAATCCATCACGGAAATGATGAGCATCGCCCCGGACACGGCCTTTGTGGAGCGGTACGGAAAGATTGAAGAAATCGATCCGGATGAGATTGCCGTCGGTGACATCCTCGTCGTCAAGGCCGGTGAGAAAATTCCTACAGATGGAAAAGTTATCGAGGGAGAATCCTTCATCAATACCGCGGCCCTGACCGGAGAATCCGTTCCCTGGAAGGCCTCTGTAGGGGACGATGTCATCTCCGGCTGTGTGAACGGAGAAGGCACACTGCGCATAGAAGCCACAAAGGAATACGAAGACTCCACCGTGGCAAAGATTCTGGACCTCGTGGAAAACGCATCGACACGGAAGGCCCGGCTCGAAAACTTCATCACCCGCTTTGCAAAAGTGTATACGCCCATTGTCACCATAGGCGCCGTCCTTATGGCCGTCCTTCCTCCCCTGTTCGGAATTGCGGACCTGACCTGGGCGGACTCCATCCGCAGGGCCTGCAACTTTCTGATCGTCTCCTGTCCCTGCGCCCTTGTCATCTCCGTTCCCCTGGGCTTCTTCGGCGGTATTGGAGCTTCCTCGAAAATCGGTGTCCTCGTCAAGGGCAGCAACTACCTGGAAGCCGCCTCTGAACTCGACACCATGGTATTTGACAAGACCGGGACACTTACAAAAGGTGAATTCAAGGTACAAAAAGTCCTACCCGCTGCCGGCTTTGATGAAAAAAAACTGCTGGAGCTTGCTGCCCTGGGGGAGGGCTATTCGAACCACCCCATCGCCCGCTCCATCCGCGAAGCGGTTGGAAATACAGATACGCTGGATTTTTCCAGGGTAACGGATACAAAAGAAGAAGCCGGTCACGGCATTTCAGCAAATGTCGACGGAAAGAAACTCCTTCTTGGGAATATGGCCCTTCTCTCTGCTGCAGGCATTTCGGCTGAAGAATGCAGGGAAAGCGGAACCATTATCTATACGGCTCTGGACGGGAAATATGCGGGCTGCATTATTATCAGTGATACTGTGAAGGACGGGACACCGCAGGCTATCCGGGAACTCAAAGCAGCCGGTGTCAGAAAGACCGTCATGCTGACCGGAGACCGGGCAGGTGCCGCAAAATCTGCAGCCGATGCAATCGGAATCGATGAAGTGAAGAGCGACCTCCTTCCTGCCGACAAGGTCTCTGCCGTGGAAGCTCTGCTTGCCGCAGAGGAAGGCACAGGCCATAAGACAGGCTTCGTCGGAGACGGCATCAATGATGCTCCCGTTCTCATGCGGGCTGATGTGGGCTTTGCCATGGGGGCCATGGGAAGCGACGCCGCTATTGAGGCGGCCGACATCGTCCTCATGGACGACGACATACGAAAGATCCCGAAAGTCATCCGTATTGCCCGGCACACAATGCATATCGTCCGAGGCAATGTCATATTTGCCATTGCCGTAAAACTCCTGATCCTGGTCCTCTCCATCTTCGGTCTTGCCTCCATGTGGGCTGCGGTCTTCGGAGACGTTGGTGTCACCATGATCTGCGTTTTCGCTTCCATGACGACACTGAAAGCTAAATAGGCAGCACCGTATTTTCCGATACATGGTTCAGAATCCGGGCGGCGGAACGTTCCGCGTCCTCTCGCTTCACGAGCCCCTTCTTCAGACCTTCCGTCAGGGCCTGAATCTGGTCTTCCCGGCCCGGCATGACAAGGTCGCACTGGGAAGCTGCGGCCTTCAAAACGTCAGAAGATGCCGCCTTCATCGGGTCTTCCCTGTCCGCTTTCATGGCGTCCCAGTCACTCATGACCATTCCGGTAAAGCCCCACTCATTCCGCAGAATGTCCACGAGCAGGTCATAATTGTTCGTGCAGTAGGTCCCGTTAGTTTTATTATAAGCCGCCATGACCGTTCTCGGATGAGAAGTCTTTACTGCAATCTCAAAGCCCCGGAGGTAGAGCTCGCGCAGGGCTCGCTCCGACACGTTCGAGGACGACATATTCCGCTCGAGTTCACAGTTGTTGCAGGCAAAGTGCTTGATGCTGATGCCCTTGCCAGGATGGGACTGGACGCCAAGGACGATGGCCGCCGCCATGAGACCGGAAACGAGGGGATCCTCGGAATAGTACTCGAAAGTCCGCCCGCAGAGAGGGTTCCTGTGTATATTCATGCCGGGAGCCAGCCATACCGTAACCCCGTAGGCTTCCATCTCTTTCCCGACCGCATCCCCGACCTCTTCAAGAAGGGCCGGATTGAAGCTCTGGGCCAAAAGCTGGCTGCAGGGCCAGGCCGTGCAGTACTGGTAGTGCTCTTCTCCTTCGGCAGGGTCCGTCATCCGGGCCATCATAGCTTTTCCTGCAAAGCCGAATAGATAGCGTTTATAGGCTTCAAGGTTCTCCGGCACTCTGGAGGCAGCCCAGGTCCCATCTGCCTTCATTGTAAGCCGGGGGGTCAGATTGAGTCCGGCCGGGCCGTCGGAAAGAATGACATTCGGGATTCCGTATTTTTCAAAGAGGGAGGTCGTACTCGATCCCGAAGCTCCCATGGCAATGACCTGGGGATTCTTCGGCTCCGTGCCTGCCCCGCAGAGAAGGGCAGCCAGATCTTCTTCCGGCATGGAAGAAAGCAGGTTCTTCCACCTCACTGTTTTTTCATCATATACGGGCAAGGAAGGGTACTCGTGCCGTACAGCTTCTATCCCACTGACATCAAAGGCCGCTGCAGGCACATTGGAAAGGTCTTCCGTCTTTCGGGCAGGGGGTACAATCTCATCAATAGGAGACGCCGGCGCGCAAAGCTTCCTGCAGTACTCTGTGACGAAGTTCTTTGAAAGCTTCAGAACCTGTACCGGAACCGTCCTGTCTGAGCTTTCACCCAGGCGCAGGATATAGTCTCCCTTCTCAAGGACAAAAGCGCTTTCTTCTTCATCGTATTTCGTCAAAGCCTTGACAGGAAATGAAAGCGTGACTTCTTCTTTTTCTCCGGGAGCCAGTTTCTTTGTCTTGGCAAAAGCAACCAGGCGCTGGTACTCGGCACCTTTTACACCGAAAGGTACCGTGGCATAGAGTTCGACCACGTCCCGGCCGGGCACAGTGCCGGTGTTCTTCACTTCCGCCCTTACTTCAAGGTCTTCATTATTCATGCGAAAAGACTTAAATGCAAGGGAAAATGTCGTATAGGAAAGACCGAATCCGAAGGGAAAGCGGGGCTTCACGCTGAACGTATCGAAGTAGCGGTAGCCGACGTATATGCCTTCATTGTAGTCCTGCTCGTACTTGTCCTTTCCCAGATAGGAATAGGTGGCGTTTGACGGAATGTCTTCAAAGCTATATGCCCAGCCGGTCGCCAGGCGGCCTGAAAAGTCCGTCTTTCCGGAAAGGCAGTCGGCAAGGGCATTGCCGCCCTCTTCCCCTCCCTGCACGAAGTAGACGAGGGCATCGACTTTCATTTCGTCTAGGAAGGAGACATCAATGACACCGCCGGCGTTGATGACGACAATCAGATTTGCATACTGAGCGCGGACCGTCCGGAGATTTTCGATTTCCACGTCGTCGAGGCGGTAGTCGCCCTGCTCGTCCTTGCGGTCATTGCCTTCCCCGGCCTGACGGGCCAGCACATATATGGCGGTTTTCACTCCGGCCTTCCGGTCCGCCTCATAGTCCTGCGCTTCCACGGGGATTCCGGTCGGATGGCGGAACTGACCGGCCATGCCCAGAATCTGGTAAAAGCTTGTAACTCCTTTGACCTTCTCTTCCACACCCTGCCGGTATTCTTCGTAGGTGTCGTTATAGAATATGTCAAAACGGTCGAGCCAGTTTTCCGTTGAAATCGAATAGCCTGCATTCAGAAGGCCTTCCTCGATATTCACGCTGTGCCGCTCCCGGACTGCTCCGGAGCCGGTACCGCCCTTGACTGTCATGCGGGCGCCTGAGCCGTAGAGGGCAACTGTCTTTTCCTTAAGAGGAAGAACACCGTCATTTTTTAGCAATACGAAACTCTCTGCTGCCGCCCGCCGGGCCAATGCTCGGTTCTCTGACTCCATCTTTGAGGGGTTGATGTCTGTCCCACCAAGTACGATAGGCTCCATGATTTTTCTCCTTTATGAATAATGTAAAGCGCCGGCTTTTCTCAAAGATTCCATACACCGGTTTTCAATCTGTTTTTGCCTGCAATGTCCAGTTTTCTTTCCAGGCAATCTGCGGCTTGCCTTCTTCAGTAAACGCTATCGGAAGGAAGACATAATCCGCATCCCGTGTGCAGGCTGACTCCAGCATGGGCGCCTTCATGAGTTCCGCCATCTGCTCTTTTGTCGCCGGATATTTCTCCTTGTCATGCGTCGAAGCTATGGCCTGGCGGATGGCCAGGGCTTTTTCTCTCATCACCTGATAGTCCGGTACCCAGCGATCAGCAAGTGTAATGTAGACATCGGTACCAGGCAGATGAAATACCTGCCCGATCTGGGAATTGAAAGAGGACAGGGAAGCATCATCTATATGAGGATCCCCAATGGATGTAAATTCCTTTTCATATCCGTCTGCCTCCGCCAAATCCGACTGGTTGGGTACATAGCCGGACATGCCGCTCGTCAGCATGAAGAGTTTTTCCTGTCGTTTGAATACAGTGACGCCCTCCCGGCAGAAAGGCGGCTTAAGGCCGGCGTACTGAGTGGATACGAGTTCCTCTGCCTCGAGATAGTCAGCGGACAACCGGATTCCTACGACGCGGTCATGTTCCGCTTCGCAGTAGAGATAAGCTTTTTCTGTTCTTTCATCGACAGCAATGTCAAAGTCTCCGATGTGCAGACCGAACGGGTTATAAAATTTTTGCGCCATTTCATACGGACCCTGCAGACAGTCTGCAGTCAGAATCGTAAAGCAGGCTTCCGGTCCGGAAAGCTTGATCCAGCAGACATATTTACCGGTCTTTTCATTTTTCACAATATGGGGCCGGTCAACCTTGCTCTCCGGGAAAAGGGGCGATGAAGGATCGTCGACAACCGGAGGAATGATAAGGCCGCAGTCCGTCCAGTTATAAAAGTCCTTCGACGAATAGAGGCGGATGCCCCAGGTCCAGACCGGGCTCTTTCCGTCCGTGAACTCCTTGTTCTCCCCGTACCAGTAGAACGTGCCGTCCTCATATATTATGCCGCCGGCATGGGCCTGGATGCGTTTTCCGTCCGTATCGAGCCAGACCTGACCGGGGCGGACGCATGTGTAGGGAGGCCTTTCTTCCTCTGAAGAAGCTGAATCCGTACCTCGTTTCGTTGCAACTGCCTTATTGTCCTTCTCCCGCTTTTCTTCCATCTCCCTGTAGCTTTGTATCCTTTTTTCTTCAGCCGGAGATATTCCGTTTCGTTTTTTTCCGAGGGCCAGGAGAGCCTGCTCCAACGCTGTCATGGCTTCCGCCGGCACCTTGTCGCCCAGATACCTGCCCAGGCTGCGAAGGGACATCCCGGCGGCCTCCGGCCGTCCTTCCGTCATGGCAAGAATGCCCGGAATAAAACGGTTTACAAGAGCTACCGCTTCCTCGTCTTCCTTCACATCTCGTATCCGCATATCAAGTCCGTATCTCATGTCTGACTCCTTTTCATGACTAATATAAAACGCCTGCTTTACCTGCATTCAAGATGTACCTTAACTGCCGGGAAACTTTGATATGGTCATTCTACCCGGCTGATAGAAATCACGAATACATTTTTTCGACAATGGGTCAGAAAATTCGACCGTTGAAGAAATATGTCTTCCGACAGATCCAGTTTACATTCCGTTTACCCGGGTATGTGATAAACAGGAAGGTGGTAAATCCGTCAAAAGAAAGGAATATTCAAAATGAAAAAAGTATGTGTCATCACCGGCGGCGGCTCCGGAATGGGGCTCGAAACCGCGAAATTCATGAAAGGAAAGACCGTCATTCTCTCCGGCCGGACCGTCAGCAAGCTGGAAAACGCCGTAAATGAGTTGGAGCTTCTTGGAATCAAAGCTATAGCCCATTCCTGCGATACATCTGACCGGACTTCCGTCCGGTGCCTTGCTGAGTATGCTGCGTCCCTGGGCGAAATTACAAATGTCATAAACTGTGCCGGTCTTTCCCCCGCCATGGCAAACGGAGAAAAACTCATCCGGGTCAATGCCCTGGGAACCGTCTATGTGAATCAGGAATTTTCAAAACATTTGAAAAGAGGATCCGTCATCGTGGACATCTCCTCCAATTCCGCCTACTCCCTGCCGAATATAATCATCCCGAAAAAGGCATATGTGCTTGCAGAGACGGATGAGGAAGCTTTTGTAAAAAGGCTATTGAAACGGGCATCCCTCGCAAAGGATGATTACAACAGAGCCGGCTTCGCCTACGCCCTTTCCAAAAATTTTGTCGTCTGGTACGCACAGAGGTCAGCCTTTGAGCTTGGAAAGAAAGGCATCCGGGTCGTTTCCTTAAGCCCCGGTCTCATAGACACCGGTATGGGGCAGAAAGAAGCCGAGCACGGCAGCTTTCTTCTGAAGACGACTGCGGAAGGCCGTATGGGAAAGCCGGAGGAACTCGGCTTCGCCATTGCCTCAGCCGCTGATGAGCGAAACGGCTACCTCGCCGGCGTCGATATACTCTGCGACGGGGGAGCTACGAACGGGAAGCGCTTCTTAAAGCCGTAAGACAGCCGAAGAAAACCCGACAAGTGAAAAAGAGCCGGGAATGGAAGTAATATCCGTTCCCGGCTCAATTCATATTCCAATAGTTTTCAGCCGATCAGCCCGACGGCCACGTCGTTCACATTTGTTCCCGTAGGCCCAGTGACGATAAGCCCTCCGACTGCCTGCAGGGCATGGTAGGCATCATTTTCGCCGAGCACTTCGTCAACGCGGAGACCCTTTTCATTCAGTGCTTCCAGGGTATCTCCGTCCACATAGCCTCCAGCCGCGTCCGTAGGCCCGTCCGTCCCGTCGCTGCCGACTGAGAAAAGGGCGGTATTTGAACTTTCTGCAATGACCGGCGCCGCGGCCAGGGCCAGTTCCTGATTCCGACCGCCAAGACCCTTTCCGGTCAGATGAACGACCGTCTCGCCACCGGCGATGAAGGCCTTTTTGCAGTCTTTTGATTTTTCTCCTGAGACACTTGCCTGCGTCTTCAGAACAGAGCCCAAAAAACGCCCTGCTTCTCTGGCCTCGCATGTCATGCAGTCAGTCAGAATTACAGTCCGATAGCCCAGGACTTCCGCTTCTTTGGCTGCGGCCCGGCAGAGCTCGCGGACAGAACCGGTGACCCTTGTTTCTGTATTTGAAAGGAATTTCGGCGTCTCCTGCCGCAGGGCTTCTCGTGCTTCATCGGAAAGCCTGAGCCTGTACTTTTCGGCCACTGCAAGTGCATCTTCGCATGTCGACGTATCCGGAACTGCCGGTCCGGAAGCAATCATGTCAAGCGGATCTCCGACGATGTCGGAAAGTACGACGGAAAAAACCTTCGCCGGAGCACAATGCTCTGCAAATCGTCCTCCTTTGACTTTTGACAGTCTTTTGCGCACTGTATTCATTTCCTGTATGGAAGCCCCCGAGGCCAGGAGCTGATTTGTTATATCCTGTAATTCTTCGCCCGGAATGAGCGGTTCTTCGAAAAGGGCACTACCTCCGCCGGACAGAAGGAAAATCACCGTGTCTTCTGCCTGCAGATCCGCTGTCCGTTCAAGAACCTTCCGTGTGGCCGCAAAGCTGTTTTCATCCGGCACCGGATGACCGGCCTCATAACAGTCAATTCCGTTCAGACTTCCTGTCACATGTCCGTACTTTGTGATCACAATTCCTGCATCGACCTGATGCAGGACATCAAGAGCCGCCGCTGCCATACGATATCCGGCCTTCCCGACAGATACAAGAATCGTCTTCCCGGTCGAAGACTGAAAGCCTTTCAAAGCCTTCTTCACAGCCGCATCCGGAAGGACGGCCTCTATGCTTTTCTTTACAATTCTTTCCGCATCGCGGCGCAGGGCTTCATTCATTAGACTTCCTCAATCCACATAGTTCCATTCTGCCGGATCTGTCCAGTCCTTTTTCCCCAGATACTTCTCCAGCATGGCCTTCGGCACGGCCTGAATCTGCTCAGGCGTTGCATTCAGGAGTTTTGACCAGCCGCCTTCCGTTTCCGCAGTTACGGCATCTTCTGGCCGCAGCTGATTCTTCATGGGTTCTCCTGCTTCAAATCGCCTTGCATTGTCACGGATGATTTCTATGCTACGTCCGGCCCGGTCCGGTACCTGAGGTGTCACATGGGGTGTGATGTAGACATTTTCCATCCGCCACAAGGGACTGTCCGCAGACAGGGGCTGCTCTTCGACTACGTCAAGTCCGGCACAGGACAATGTCCCGTCGGAGAGGGCTGTGATGAGGTCATCCGTAGAGACGATGCCTCCACGGGCCATATTGACGAGGACGGCTCCCTTTTTCACCTTCGAAAAGCGGTCAGCATCAAACATGTGATAGGTTTCATCCGTGAGAGGAAGCGTCAGAATAATGAAATCACATTCAGAAAGGAGGTCATTCACATTTCCCCCTTCCGTCTCCACATACCTCACTGCGGCATAATCATATCCTCTGATCGGGTACTTGTCATAGAGATAAAGCTCCATGCCGAAGGCATGCAGACGATCGGCGAGCATGCGGCCGTTATTACCCATGCCGAGGATGGCAGCCTTTCTTCCGTAGAGTCCCCGCCATGAAGCAGAGCCTTCAATACCCCACTGACATGCCTCCTGAGCCTTTAGAAGTTCTTTCGTATGGTAGCAGGCCTGCAGCATGAAGTATATGCAGTGCTCCGCCAACACCGGGGCGCTTCTTCCGGCAGCCCCGGTAACTATGATTCCGCTTTCAAAGACCTCCGGCCGGGCTGAACCGTTCAGGCCGGCATGATCACAGGCAATCCACTTCAATGTTTTACTGCCCAGAAGGCAGGACTCCACATCACCGAGCAGGATGGCCACGTCTGCTTCGGCTGCCTCCATTTTTAACTTTTCCTTGTCAAAAAAGTCAACATAGACAAACTCCGCATCCGGAAATACATTCCTGAGTTTATGATAATTGGCCTTATCATACCATACCGTTGATACGACCTTCCTGATTTTTGACATTATTCTTTCATCTCCACCGGTTTTCTGCAGGACATAGATACATCAGTCGGCAAGCGGCTGTCCCGTGAGCTTCTCATAGAATTTGGAAAGGGCACTGTGGTCCATTGTACCGCAGTCGTGCGCATGAAGGAACTGCATCATCTCCATGACTTCAGCCGTAATCGGCAGGGGCGCCCCGCAGGCATGGGCCGTTTCAATGGCATTGTTCAGATCCTTGATATGGAGGTCAATGCGGAAACCGGGCTTTGTATTCCCGGAAAGCATCATGGGACCTTTGGCATCCATTACCGTTGAACCGGCCAGGCCGCCCCGTATGGCTTCATATACCGTATTGGGGTCCACGCCGGCCATCTTTGCAAGCGTAAAGCCTTCAGCTACAGCCGCAATATTGGCCGCCACAATGACCTGGTTGGCCAGTTTCGTCGTATTGCCGGCCCCGACTTCTCCGCACCAGACAACGGACGAGCCCATTGCCTCGAGAACAGGCTTGAACTTTTCAAAAACATCCTTCTTCCCTCCCACCATGAATGAAAGGCTGCCGTCTATAGCCTTGGGTTCTCCGCCCGACACAGGGGCATCCAGCATGTCAATGCCTTTTTCGGAAAAAGCTTTTGCCACCTCCTTCGATGCGATGGGACTGATGGAGGAGCAGTCTATGTAAGTCTGTCCCGCGTGCATTTTTGATGCAAGACCGTCTTCACCCAGCATAACATCCTTCACCTGGGGGGAATTCGGCAGCATGGTGATGACAAGGTCGGCCTTTTCGGCGATCTCATCAAAATCTGCCCTGTGGCCTCCGGCAGCCTCTACTGCCGCGATATGCTCTTCATGGTGGTCGCTGACAAAGAGTTCATGACCTGCCTTTACAAGATTGATTGCCATGGGCTTTCCCATGATGCCGAGTCCGATGAATCCGATTTTCATTGTTACGCGTCCTTTCTTTCCTGAAGCAATACAGCTTCGTATGCATTAAGTGTATCCAGAATAATATGTATCCCGTCTTTTAAAACTGCCGTCTGTACACGGCCTCCGTTCAGGGCTTTTGCTGAAATCCTGTCTTCCTTCTTAATTCCAGCAGCAGAATAATATTCCGGCGGAAGATAAAGTTCGAGATTCTGCATGGGAATCGGCGGATAAAAAGTATTGCCAAAGAAACCGCTTGTGTTCACAAGCTGAACCAACATCCCTTTGTCTGTCTTCTTCGCCGTAAGCTCGACCATGGGAGAAAGATCCCTGGCCAGGCTCTCCGCCCCTGCCAGAGAAAATAATACATCCTGAACATAGGTCAGAGTATTCGTATACCCCTCTTCCATGAACATCCTGCCGGCGCAGAAGGCCAGGTAGATACCCTTTCCATCTCCGTACCTGCGGACCAGTACACCCGGAGCCCCGACGACATCCCGGTCCGTGAAAAAACAGCGCTCCGGCGGCCCGAAGGGATGCTCCCCGATCAGGGACAGATATTTTTCAGCCCCCTCTTCTGCCCGGACCTCCACCACGGTCTGTCCCGGAGCAAGATAGGGTGTATCCTGACTTTCCGAAAATACAGCCTTGTCCGTCTCCTTTTGAACAAACATGGAACTCATGCAGTCCGTATGAATTGTCTTCACTTTTTCGATTCCCAGGCAGGAAAGTACCGGCTTTTCCAATGGTTTCCCATCTCTGCCGAGGAGGCCCGTCAGGCCGTCCGCAAGAACTGTTCCGCCCTTTCTTGCAAAATCGTCACACAGGCTTGCAAGCTCCTGGGAAAGCATCCGGTTTTCTCCGAGAACAAGTAGTTTCTTTCCGCTAAGATCTTCCAGAGATTTAAGTTCGGCTGCTTTTACCTCATCAAAAGGGATATGGCTTTCCGTCAGAATACGCACCCAGCCCTCATACTCCGGATCCGGAAACTGGGGAGGAAGTGAACGGACCAGGACCGTCTTTGCCAGTGACTCCTGATTGGTAAAAATATCTTCATGAGCTGCATGGAAATCAAAGGGGGCCTTGGCAGCCTTCATGGCACTTACATCCTGGTGATTGCTCAGATCACCCATGATATAAAGACTGAGAGAACCCGTATTTGCCAGGTTTTGCCACAAACGCAGGCTTACCTGATTCGGAGAAACACTGATGTCCCGGTAACGAAAGCCAATAAAGTCGACGCAGGCGTTGTCAGAAGGTTTCTCTCCCGTAAGACCAGCCGTCAGGCGGGAATTCATGCCGGCACTGTAGACCCATTGCTTCCGCCCGATTTCCGTATTGGACTCAGTTCGAATGTAATCGACTCCGTTAATTGCAATGTCAGGCCGGATTTCCCGTACTGTCCGGATAATGTCTTCCTTGTGTTTCTTCGTACAGGCATTCTTGAAGGCCTGGTATTTCATATAACCCGGTGCATGGAAGTCATCGGTTTCCGGAATGTCCATGCCGAACATTTCCCGGAATTTCTTTTTGCAGTTTTCGCAGTGACAGGGACCGTAATACTTCCCGCTATAGTCAACAACAAGGAAACCGGACATATTGCAGAACACCCCGTCAAAGGGGAATTCCGTCAGGACTTCTTCCAGGATATCAAGTTCATACTTCTGCTGATAATCACTGTTTGGGCATACATGCACATCGCCGTTATAATTAATAATTTCTCCATCCTTTGTCCGCACCGCCCAATCCGGGTGCTGCTCATATAAAGGATAGCGGACCTTTGAAAAATCCGTCCGGGCAATGACACGGATACTTCGCTCGTGGCAGGCATCGATCATGTCCCTCAGGCTGTCCCCATGCAGGTATTCCGACTTCGATTGAAATGGAAGCTTTGTATCATAGGATGCGATAATGCCGGCCGCATTGATCATAACTACGGTAGCCCCGGATTTCTTCAGACGGTCCGCATAGGCTTCGGCATCCATTTCCTCCATGTCCGTCTCCCGCAGATTAGTTTGGACGAGACGCCACGGATAGTTTTCCAACCAGTTCATTAAGATTTCCTTTCTCATAAGAGCATTCATCATTCTGCCCTGTATTTTCCTGCTGACAGCATAGATACTATCATTCCGCCCTGATCAGTCGAATATTCCATTGACCAATTCCGGTAAGGACATATATAATGTTTTCATTCACATGAACAAATTCATTTTCGGAGGCAAAACGGATATGGAAACCATCCTGAACAAAAAGACAATCAAGGAACTCTCATCTGTGCTTGAGGAAATCACAGACTGCCCGGTCAGCTTCTGCCAGGACGGACAGGTCATCGTATCCGCTGCTTCCGGAGCAGTGGGAACCCAGATTCCGGAGGCTCTGTCCGCCCAGAATGAAAACCGGGCGGTTGAGGCGGCAAACGGCCTCTACCTGCCTGTCCGCATGGATGAAAAAATCCCCATAGGAGCCGTCGGCATTATCGGGGAGACGGAAAGCCTCTTACACATGAAGTCTCTCGGAAAAGGCCATTTCACTTGTCTTAAAGGACAATCAGATTCATGGCAATTCCGTCCGCAACCCTCACAGCGTCATGGACTACTGCATGCAGGCCCTGATTACCGGAAGCGGGACCGGTGCTGATTATATCAAATCATTTCTTGCTTCCCGTCATTTGAAGAACCAGAAGAAGTACCGCATTCTCGTCGTCTGTTTTAATGAGCGCCTGAATCCGGCCAATCTGACCATGATAGATCAGGAGGTATACGGAACATTCGACCGGACGGAATCCGATCTATATACTTTTCGCTACCCGAATGAATATGTCCTGATGCTGGAGGACGTCGCATACAAAAAGAGCCTGCCCCTGTTCCGAAAACTGGCGGAAAGAAACCGGGAGCTTCTCAGCATAGCAGTCGGCCAGGCGGTTTCTCCGAACAGAATGCCTTCGTCCTATAAGTCCGCCCGCCTTGCCCTGAGCAGCCTGAAAGACAGGGATACAAATGTCATATCCTATGATGATCTGAATCTCGAGCTTGTGCTTTCCGCAATAAGTGATCCAATAAGAGAACAGTTCACAGAAAAGAACCTCGGGCTTCTCTCGGATCACGAAGCTGAAATCCTCAGGGCCTATTATCATCACGACATGTCTCTGAAAGAGACAGCTGATTTCCTTGTTGTCCACCGGAATACTCTGCAGTACCAGCTCGATCGGATACACGAAAAGACAGGCCTGGATCCCCGCCGCTTTCACGATGCCGTGATCTTTTACCTGTCTCTTCTGCTGTGACTGCTCTGCGTCACATATTATTCTGACTTTTGCTCTTTTTCTTCCGCCTGATTTTTCCTTTCGGCCAGTTTCTCCTGTACTTCCGGCATTTTCTTTTCAATGTCAAAGAAGAAAAAGAAAAGCACGAAGAACATCACAGCCGTCAGAGTAATAGCCCCCTGATAGGAAAAGTTGATCCAGGACACCGCAGATGCCGGCTGGTCTGCAAATACCTGAATTGTTGTCCCCTTGTCATTGATATAGGAGGAAACGACCTGAGGTGTCTGATAGCGGCTTGCCATGAGACCGGCGTTGAAGATGCCGAGACCGATGCCATTGGACAGGGCGTGCATGAAACCGACAAAAGCCGCCGTCACCCCGTCCGTTCTAACATGCTGTGTATATTCTACATGGTCAATAGCATCTCCGGTAAAGCTCATCATGGTATACACATAAGCCATGGAGCCGATGCCGGACAGACAAGTACCGAGGTATACGGGAAGTGTGTGGCCGGGATTGAACCAGGCAGCAAATCCGCCGGCCATGGCAATCACAGCTCCGATGATATTACTCTTCGTCCGGCCGAGCTTCTTGATTACAGGAATTACTATGAAAAGCATGATACCGACAGGAGCCATGGCCACCATAGTGAAATTCCTCTGCACAACTTCATAGGTGCCGTAGGAGTTTCCGTTGACCACCCAGCCGGAATAGTATATTTGACTGACACCCTTCAGGGCATTCAGAACCTGATAAATCAGAATCATCACGATGAACATGATCCAATACTTGTCTTTAATGCAGGCTCTAAACTGAGTCAGGAAAGGCTCTTCATTATTCTTCTTTTCTTCTTTTACAGTCCCTGTCTGCCTCCGTTCCTCCGTGATCCGTTCCCGCGTATAAAAATACTCGAGAAATGTGAGGGGAACCGCTACAACACACATGAATGAAAGGGTGACGAGATAACCCTCTTTCATATCACCTCCGGTCATGCCTCCCGCAATGGCCTTGAGCAAAGTCGGAAAGAGAATAGAGATCATTCCCGTACCGATGTTCTTTGTAATCTGACCGATGATGGAATTGCCGGACCGCTGTTTGGAATCTCTCGTCGACAGTGCTGCGGACATCTCATAAGCCATATACCACATGGTATAGCCAACAGAGTAGAATAGGTTAAAAGCAATGACCACCCAGATTGCCATAGCCCGTGCATCCATATCCGGAATGGCAAACATCATAATGATGCTGATGACGATGATGGGCAGGGACAGAATCATCCAGGGCCGCAGTTTTCCCTGTCTGCAGGTCGTCCGGTCAAGAATACCTGCCATAATGACATTTGTAATCGCGTCCAGAAATTTCGAAAAAACAGGAAAAACCACCATGAAAGTGGCAATCCACATGCCTTTGTCGACCGTAAAGCCCAGCACATCCGTCAGATACTGGTTGAAGTAAGAGTTTACAATGCTCTGCAGGAGCATTACACCGAAGGGGCCGAGACAGTAGCCGAATATTCTCTCTTTTTTCGTGACACTTTCCGACCTGATTTTCGAGTCCCAGAATTTTGACTCGAAGCGGCCGGCCAGCAGCCCGTTTCCGCTTTCTTTCACCTGTTTCATGATTTTCTCCTTTACAGTTTTCTTTATGAGAGATGCACCCTCATTCTTCCCCGTTTGATATTCATTTTATGAGAGAGGAAGCCTGTAAAGAATGGTCATTGTAATAATGTCCTGGTCAAAAAAAGCCGTTTTCTGTTCATGTGAACAAAAAGCAGCTTTGAAAAAATATAAAGGCAAAATCCGGATTAATGCTTAAATACAGTCAGGTCCATCCCCGCCTGGGCCAGCCTCTTTCCTACAGCCTGCATATACTCGCCGGCCCCATGTTTGAATGGGCCGTGAACACCCAGGGTGAAATCGAGGAAGTCATTGTATTCCGGACTCACGTGGGTTTCCCAGTGGGTGATCTCATCCTTCTCGTTCGTATTGACAAAGCCGTAGGCATAGAAATCGTGAAGCACGCCGTCCTTGTCATGGCCTCCGAAATGGGACTGCATGACAAAGCCGTCCTCTGAGGCCCAGCACTTGAAATCGAGCGGAGTCCAGTCGGGAAGAGTGACCCCGTAGGATGTGGCCTCCATGGTCGCCGACTGCTGTACACTCATCGGATTCTCCGAAAGATCGATTACATTGTCTCCGAAATAAGGCGACCAATACGTGGCATGGGGTGCAAATTTCCACTCGTCATACGTAGCCCCGTCCTGTACGTCCTGCTTTACATAGGCCAAATGATAGGACTCTGCCATTTTTCTGTGATGTTCCAGTCTTTCTTCCAGTGTCATTTCCTTTGTCCTTCTTTCATGAATAATGTAAGACCTCAATTCTCTCCACCTTTGAGCCAAAGGTGATCAGCCTTCAGATCCTCTGTAAAGTGCATGAACTCCATGCTTTCCTTAATATCCGCTTTTCCGTCCGCAGTCACGACCTTTGAATAGTAATGAAAGGCCGTCCAGTCTCCGGAAACCAGAATATTATTGATGCGAACCCTCTCTTCTTTTGTGTTCTCCATGACATTTTTCGAATGGGAAATAATGTCATCCCGTCTGAAGTCTGTATCCTCGATATTGAACACACCGTCCTCAGTCATGTTTGCGTGAACAAAAGCCGAAAACCTGTCTTTGCCTGTGTTCCATGCATCAATGAAGCGGAGGACAAAATCCCGTATTTTTTCTCCACGGCCGACAGAAATCGCCGTCGGGTACACCACCGGATACTTCTTTTTCAGGTCATCCGTCTCAGGAAGAACCGTATTCAAAATGCTGTCCGTGAAATCTTGCTGGGCCTTCTGCTCTTCAGGCGTCTGGAAGTGCTGCATGCCGGCGTAGTCTTTGCCCTTGACTCCGCCCCATCCTTCGACAACTTTGGCTCCAAGTTCACCATGATCAGCGAAATTCACAAACTCCATAACTGTCGTATCCTTCTCCACCCCGGTCCGCCGGTCCGTATTGTGGACCTCGTAGCGGATGGCCGTCCAGTCATCCGTAAGGATCATATTGTTGAAGCGGCCCATCTGCATGTCGATGGCCTTGAGGCCGATGTTCATGGCCTGCTGGTACTCGGCAAGCGTGAAGCGGACGCCATGGACATTGTAGATGGAATCCTTTGTATAGAGGACCTCTCCCCAGTGCTTCCAGGCGTCATACCCTGCATTCCACGTGTGAAAGCCGTTTAAAAGCCGGTTCTGAATCTTCTTTTCCAAAGGCTTTTCAGCCGGCGTTTCATAAGTCACCGGGAAGCTCTTCAGAAGCTCATCCGTGGGGACATTATACATGGGTTCAAGTTCAATCTGTGCAGCCATTTTATATACCTCCTGTAATAAGAACTGCGATTTGCAGTCCCTGACTGACGGTCCGCCGTATTAAGGCTCCGTCTCTTTCCCTTGTATGAAAAAAGAATACCGGAAGTCTGTAAACTGCCGGTAAACTCATAAGGGTATTTGAGGTTTTTGAAAATGTCTTATTCAGCAGCAGGCGCTTCAAGGGGAAACGGCCTCTGCCTCGGCCTTCTTAGCGGCCTTCCGCTCATTGTCCCATGCCGTAGCTTTCACTTCCATCTTCCCAAACGACTTCGAAGCAAAGAAGATGACGACAAGGAGGGCTGCAGGGACAAGGGCAAATACAATCCGGACCATCAGAAGAGCAGATGCCGGCTGCTCCGTAACGCCTGGCTTGGATACATATCCTGCCAGCATGAGGAGAATACCTGTGATGAAGGAGCCCAGTGCTCCGCCCAGCTTCGTAGAAAAATTTGCCAAAATCCCGGAAGAACCGTCCATGCGCGGAAGCCCGATCATTTCATTGTAGTTGCAGATATTCATGACGAAAAGGATTCCGTAATAGGCCACAGGGAGCGTAGCAAGTGTTCCCAGTATATAGCCGCCGTATACGCCGACTAGGTTAGCCTTTGATAAAAATACAATGACGTAACCGACTATTCCAATCAGGCTGAATACACAGAGCATCCGGCACATAGAACCCATTTTCTGCATGATCTTCGGGAACAGAATCATGATGGGCAGGATTACAACGGAGACAGCGCTCATAACACCCTGGGCCCCGATATCTCCGACAATCCACTTGAAATAATATCCGCCTGCCGCAAGATTCACCATGATATTGTAGCTGAGCATGATGGCAGCATAGAGCCAGACATACTTGTTCTTCGTAAGGAGTTCCTTCAACTCTTTCGGCCGGACAGGTTCATGCTTATCGTTTGTAATTGTATTCGGATCTTCCTTGACAAAGAAGAAACGGCAAAGTCCTATGATCGTTCCAGCCAGCATAACCATGGCAACGAGGCGGAACCAGGCCTCCTGACTCGGATAATCTGCTGCCGTCTTTCCTTCTGCCAGTGCCAACCGGGCAAGGAGGCGGGGAAAAGCTACGCTGAGTACGATGGACCCCGCCATGGTAATGATACCTCCGTAGCTGGCCACCTTGCGGAGCTTAACGGGATTGTTGCTGAAGGCCCTCAGTGTGAAGGGATTCATACCGGCCAGATACAGGGTCTGGAAGACCGAAAATCACAGCGTGTACATGAAAAATATGAAAGCGTACTTGGCAGGATTGCTCCACTCCGGCTTTGCGAAGAAGACAAATGCTGCGCAGACGGTCATGCCGACAATGGCAATCTCATACGGTCTGCCTTTCCCGAGTTTTGTATGCGTATTGTCCACAAGCACGCCGGCAAAGATATCCGTGAAGGCATCCACAATCTTGCTCACGAGAAGCAGGGTCCCGACAACTCCGATGTTCACGCCAAGTACATCACTGGCAAACACGGAAAGGTAGTTCAACATAATGACCTGGACCCAGGACGCCGATATGTCCAAGCTCTTGAAGGCCATCAGTTTTCCGAAGCCCACCCTGTTCGTCGTATTCTTTTGCTTAGCAGGTTTTCCCATAACAGATTCCTTTCTTTTCCGCTTGCGTGGTTCCCCTGAAAAATCCCCCGACAATTGCAAGCAACAGATATCCGGGTGCATTTCTTTTGCTGTTTGTATAATGCCACGAAAAGGGCTATATTTAATACAGCTGATTTGCGTTTTCATATAATAATTTGTTTCACTCAACAAATTATTATATGAATGACGATTTTCCATACCGAAAAGGAGAAAACCTGTCATGCCTTCTTCCACTGCCAAACGTCTGACTATTTTCAGGGAACTCGTGAAGAGCTGCTATGAAATTCCCTTCTGGGACTATACAGGGGACATGACCCTGCTGACGGAACTTACGGAAAAGAATGAACTCATGGAGTATTTTCTCCGCTACAGCAGTGTCTTCAAGGATCTTAAAGAATATGTCCGTGACGGCGGTCATCTTCCCCTGGTTCTCAACGACTCTGTCGGCCTGCTGTGGACAGCCGTATTTGAATACTCCTCCGATGCCCTGAAATTCGTCCACATCATGGGCCCCTGCAATATGAACGGGGAATCGAAAAAAGCCATTCTGGCCCGAATGGACCGGGATGAACTTCCCATCGATATCCGCAGGCGCCTGCGGGAAACGCTGCAGATGATTCCCGTACTGCCCAGCACCGCATTTTTCATGTATACGATTATGTTTCACCGGTGTATCACAGGCGAAACCATATCGGCAAATGACTTCGAATATCCCGCTTCCGTGCGGGAAAATATGATGCGGGCAAAGGAAAGGGAACTCATAGGCAGTGAAAATGAGCCTTCCTACAACGGTCGGCATGAGGGAATCAGTGACCTGGACCGGGAACTTATGAATGTCATAGAGACAGGAAATATAAACTACGAAGGAATTTTTTCAACAGGATCCAAAATAAGTACAGGTGTCAAGATGTCAAGTTTCGGCTCCCTGCGGGCCGGAAAAGACTCCATCATCCTTTTCATCGGTCTCTGCTCCCGGTCAGCCATTCGGGGCGGTCTGCCCCCGGAAATTTCCTATAGTCTCTGCGACATGTACGTCAATCTGACAGAAGGCTGCAATACTACAAGTGAGCTTTCCGCTCTGAATCATACCATGTACGACGACTACGTCCGCCGGGTCCATGCCTACCGCTCAAAAAGCGGATATTCCAGGGAAATCCAGGCCTGCTGCGACTATATTGACATACACCTCACAGAGGACATTTCTCTGAGGAGCCTGGCAAAAGCCACCGGCTACGCCGAATATTACCTTTCGAGAAGGTTCAAAAAAGAAACAGGGATGGCCCCGTCCGAATATCTGGCCCGCAAAAAAACGGAGCATGCCCGCCTTCTCCTTGAAACCACGGAAAAATCCGTGCAGGAAATCAGCGACCTGCTCCATTTCTGCTCGCCCAGCTATTTTTCAGCCACATTCACAAAGTACCAGGGCATCTCGCCGACAGCCTACCGGGAAAAACAGAGGTCAAATGAATAATGAAAGGCCCGGGGCAGGGGAATTTTCACTCCTGCCCCGGGCCATTATTAATTTTCGCTGATTTCAGACCGCCTCCATGCCATCCGGAAGCGTATAGGAAAGGTCGAGTGACCCGTCATCCTTCTTCTTCCACTCCACATGGACCATGCCCTTCGGCGTCACCACGTCGCCGGAAGCAGAAGTAAGAGCTCCCGGCACAGGTGCTATGCGGACTTTTTCAAAACCTGGAGCCGCCGGGCGGACGCCTAAGCTTACAGCCGGCAGTTCGTAGCAGATGAGGGAAGCCCAGGCGTGGCAGTCGCTGCGCTCGTCCGTCCCGTTCTCCACACAGGTCGAGAGGTGGTTCGCAAGCATCCGGCGCCAGAGGTCCCACTGGGAATCCGTCTCTTCATAGATTCCGCAGATTTCCATCGCCCGGAAGAGGTAGAACATGAAGGATACTGAGGGCTGAGCGAAAGCCGTATTCCCGACCGTTGCGTGAAGAAGTTTTCTTCCCTCTTCGGGAGTCACAAGGCCTGAAAGGATGGCAAAGACCTGCGTGTGGACGGAAAATTCATTCATGCCCGTCCCGTCTTGCAGGAGACGGTGATTTACATTATTCTCATCAATGAATGTCCCCCAGCAGGATGCATTCACGGCCTGCTTCACATTCTCCGCCCGCTGCCTGTACTCTTCCGCCAGACCCTTGCGGTCGACAAAGTCGCAAAGCTCCGCCGCATAGTTCAGACCGTAAATATAGAGGAGACTTTCTATTGTGAGGGAACGGGTTCCCTGGCTGATTGCATTCGGTACGCCGGCATTATTGCCCCACTGGGGCGTCCAGTCGATGAAGGACCAATAGCGCTCCCTCATCAGTGGCCCGCCCAGATGACCGACAAGGCCGTTTTCCATGAGATGGCGGTCGAAATGGGATAGTACAGCGTCAATGGCCGGCAGGTGCTCTTTCACAAGGTCCCTGTCGCCGAAGTACATCATATGGTCATGGACCATGGAAAGATAATAGATGGAGAACGAAGGGATGACATTGGACTTGAATGTCGGCGCATCGGAATTCGTCATGCCGTCCGGCCGCTGGGACCGGCGGAAAGCCTCCATGGCCTGCCGGGCCAGCCGGTCGTCCCCGCTGACGCAATAGGTATAGAGAATCTCAGACCGCGTATCCATGGCGTACTGCAATTGCTCGTAGAAGGGACAGTCAAAATAGGTCTCATGCATACAGCGCTCCAGGGTCCGGACGCTGATGTCCCAAATGGGCGCAAAAGCCGGGTCGGAAGCATGAACGGAGGTTTTCACATCGAGCGGATAGCCCGTCTCCCGATAGGAGAAGTTTCGAATCGTAAGCGGCTCATCCCCAGTTTCAATGGTCAGGCGGATGAAACGGAAGGTCCTGAACCAGTAGGGTTCGTAGGTCTCAGGAGCATCGTCTGTTCCATAGCCGGCCACCTGATATACGGATGTATGGCCGAAAAGGGCCTGATTGGCAAAGTCCGTCCTGTCGCCTTTGACCGGGTTCACCGGTGCATGCGGGTTGCTTTCATTCGGCTTTCCCGGAAGGGCATAGGCCTCCGAGCAGAGGGTCTCTACAGAAGCATCTTTCCCGCCTGAAAAAGCATAACTCGAGGTAGCCGCACTCTTCGACTCCTGCGGAGATTTCCACAATCTGCTTCGTGTGGGCCGGAATCGTAAGCGCCTTCCCGACCGTCAGAAGTTCATTCCAGGAAAGGCGGACCGGCTCATCATCAAGGATCGGGATCATGGGATTTACGACCCTGGCTGCAGCAGGGTCCCGGAGGCAGAGGGCTTCTTCAAATGTCTTTTCCTTGTGCCTCTGGGCAGGAATCGTCCGAGGGACAAGATTGGCCGGGGCGTCACCCAGGGAAAGGTCAAAAAACATATAAGGCTTTGCATCTGCCCAGCTGCTGTCAGCATAGCCTGCCTTCTTCCAGCCGGAAAAAGCTTCTGTCGCCTTCACATGCTCCTGAACATGGATAGGAGCCGGTCTGGCATTCTCGCCGACGATTGTAATCTCCCTGTTGACACGGCACTTCCAGCCGGTCTTGCCGCCAACGGTCACTAAGGAAGGATCTCTGGGCACCCTGGGATCCGGGTTTCCGTTTGTGTCCTCGACATATAGCATGGCCACAGGCGTCCTCAGAAGGGAATCATTGGACCGGGGCCGGGACGAAGAATAATTCGGAGCCGGGAAGCGCATGACTTCAACCGCAATGACATTCTCACCCTCCCTGAGGTAAGGGCCGATATCCGCCGGATCTACAAACCAGGACTTCGTATCCATGGCCTTCTGAGGCCCCTCCTGAACAAATGTCCCGTTCACATAGAGCTTGTAGCGGGAATCCGCGGAAATTCGGATCCGGTTCTCTCCAGGGACTTTGCCCTTTTCGATTTCAAAAGCCTTGCGGAAATAAACAATCCGTACGTCCGCATCATCTTCTGCTGACCAGTCCGGCGTCCAGATGAAGTTCGTTTTCAGCATGTCCATAATATTCTCCCGTTCTCATACCGGTATTTGTATCTTTCACATGCAGTATAAAATAAGAGGATGAGAAACCGATGTTGTAAATTTGCCATTTATTATCATTTTTTGTCATCTTTGTCATGAATCACGCCCTTGTATCCGAGGCCACGGACCGTCACAATCTCGAAGTCCTTATTATTTTCGAAACGGTTCCTGAGACGGTTGATGTGGGTCTTGACCGTACTGTCGTCACTCTCGGAGTCGAGGCCCCAGACCTTGTCCAGAAGCTGCTGCTTTGTGAAAATCGATAAGGAAAGTTCCAAGTCGGGAGCCTCAAAAATGAGAGCCCTCCGG